>RGUK01000004.1 GCA_010027825.1 bacterium | reverse complement strand
CGCTTGGAAAATCCGATGAAGATCGCGCGCTGATAATGACAAGTCGTATGACGCAGCAGTTGACCGATCAATTTGTTATGGAGGGTATGGATCCAGAGACAGCCAAGGCGGAAGCGCGTAAACAGTTAACGGCTGTTCTAGGTAGCGACAAAGACGCTATCGTGCGCCGAACAAACAGTGCGTTAAAAATAGCTGAAGAAGCAAAACGCGCCCACGGACAAGGTGTCGCCTCTGCCACTGAAAAAGTTACCGCAGACCAGCAAGCGGTATTAGACGAAGTAGGTAAAGATCCGACGGGCGCAGCGTTTGCGACCGCGTTTGCTGACAAAGAAAAAAGACAACAACTGCTAACGCTGCCGGCGGCAGACGCGGTAAAACTTTTCAACAAAATGGATCCGGCAGCGCAAAAAACCGCAATGGATCAGTTTAAAACAGCGCTGTCCGCGCCGCCCGAGCTTGTCAAAAAAATGAAAGAGCTGACCGACGACGATCTTGCAAACATGCGCCGAATTCATGCCGCCATTTCTGAAAGTAAAACAGGCGCGGGAGTTTCGTCGCAAAACATTACACCAGAGCAGGTACAGCAGCTAAATCGCGACGGGCACGCGCCGGCATCTGACGCCCCGCCGCCCGGAGTTACGCGCACCGTTAGTCGCGACACCGAACTTGCACAAATTGATGCCGAGCTTGCCGCGCTCGCGGACCGCAATAAAAAACAGGGGCGGTGGAAGTATTCGGCCGAGGACAAGGCGCGATATGACGATCTTACAGACCGACAAAGCAAGTTGCGACACAACGTTCGCATAGGAAACAAACTGACCGTACACGATCCGTTTAACAAAATGGGTGAGATGCCGGGAACGTCTTTATCACTGCGCCGAATTCGCGGCGAGAGTGAATGGACGTATGCGGGCGGAAATCAAGATGTTTCCGAGCGCGTATTTTTTCCATACAACCCAAACTACACCGAAAAAGACGCCGCGCACGACGTAGAACGATACGGCACGGAAGAAGAAAAAAGAGAATTTAACAATCGTGGCGGTGCGAAAAAAGTAAACATTACTGGCGCAGACGGATCTGTGCAACAAGTTGTTGAAAAACCACACATGCGATTAGTGGCTGAGCAGGCATTGTTGGACATGCAAGCCGGCCCAAACCCGATTCAGTCCGCGCGCGGCCGCCTCAAAGAGCTAGAAAAGAAAAAGAAAAAACACTGGTGGATCCGCGGCGGCGGCGACTATTTTGATGATGACAAAGACCAAGCCCGGTACAACTACCTCAGCGACACGATTGCGCAATACGATTCCGCGAAAGCGGCGCGCGGCGCGGGTGGCGGCGGCGGCGATATGAATGTGAACGGCACGTTGACGCTGCACGGACTTTCAGAGGCCGTGCTGGCTGCCACCGGTTATCGCATGGAAGATACACCAGATAACGGGCCGTCGGTCGACATGGCTGGCGGTACCGGCGCAAACTACGGAAAGTAACACATGCCAGTAGCTTTTACTCCATGCGCCGGGGCAGTGGCAATTATCAAGCCCAAGAATTGCACCGGTGATGTATTCAAAATCAAATTTAACGATGTAAATGGCGGCCAGTTAACTGCGCCGACCAGCGGTTTCGCGTTGGAACTGAACGGTAATTATCAATTCCTTCACACGGTCAATGATTTCATTTACGTGTACGCGTTTGGTGACCGCGTCGGCGAGCTAACCGTATCTGGCTTCGGTTTTGTAAAACCGTGTCCCGGGGCTAACAGTGCAAAACTCTGTAACGTCTATGACTTCTATCAAAAAAATCGAATCAAAAAAAACGGCAAAATGTCCGTCACAATTGGTGACTGCGCGAACTCTACGTTTTGGGCGTTTCTAACTGGCATGCGTTTAGAGTTGCAGGACCCGCAGACACTGGTTGGCCAGTGGTCGCTCCGTTTCAACATTGTGCCAAAAAATTAACATGATCAATCACGGCCGAACACTACTTTTAAACATCTGGGCGCAAAGCGCGCAGAAACAACAGGCAGGATATGAGTACATTCCGCCAACGTTTCGGCCGCTGGTGCTGCCGACCGTACTGAGCACGGTGCGCCGCGTATTGTTTGGCAGCAGCCCAGATCAGCGGTTTTTGAATCTGCGCGCACGAGAACTACTCAGCTATATTCATCAAACCCCCGCGGTCGAATATTTGTATAAACTCGACAACCGCGTGACGTATTGGCCAGAACCCGCAGAAAACGAGTTTAAATATCAGCCGTCGTTACGCGTCACGCAAATGGCCGGTGCGACGAGAAGTGTTGCAATTGGTGGTGAGTTTATTGCTAGCAACAGCACAGGGCGCGCAAACCGCCAGTACACAATGGGTTTGTATCCAGCCCCGCCCGAACCACTGGAGACGGAAGAAGACGATTTTTTAACGCTAGAAAACAATCGCGGTGTGCTGCTCAAAGAACTTGATCCAGACGCTGAGGTGTTTTTAACGACGCAAACCGTATACGACCCCGCACCCCGCACACGAGAACGGTCGGCTGGCGAGCTGCCCGTCATTACCCTACCGGAAACAGATATCAAATTAAGGCTAGAGCGGTTGACGACAGATCCAACAACATTTAATGGTCGTTGGTACATCGCTTTAAACGCCAACCCGGCGCCCGCGATCACAACGCTGCTTCCGACACTGGAGCTGATCGGCGAGCCTGTGTTTATTGAGCTGTTTGGCCTTGACGACGCGCAACCATATGCGACATTCAAAAATCTGTGGTTTGATCATCCGCTCCCGGCATACCGACTTGCCGGGTTAGTGCTGGCGTTTATTTACCGTATGGAAAGCGTAAGAAGGCATACAAATGGCTAAGGCTCCGTACGTCTACTCGAAGTTTCGAATAACTGCAGAAATTGCAGGAACCGTGTTTGACGACATTGTCGCAATTTCCGCGACGTTTGGGTTGAACAGTATTCCAACTGCGTCGCTCACGGTTGCCGTCGGATACGACGCCGCATCGGGCGGCACGCGCGAAGCTACAATTCATAAGCTACGTAAACAAATCAAACCGCGTGATCGCGTTAAGGTGTGGCTCGATATATCTACCGAGGCGGGCCAGACAGACAAGATGGAATCGGATACGTTTTTGATATTTGAAGGCATGGTTGCCGGCATCGGGTATCAGCGCTCCCATAATAGCGCTAACTATGTGCTGCAGCTTATTCATTGGCTTGACGATTTAAACAACTCGTCGGCGCTCAACGGCAAGTGGTTTCAAAACGCTCCTTTTTTAATGGCGACAAATGCCGCATTTTTGTCGCTTCAAAAAGAAGGAACAACTACATCTCCAGTACCAATCATCGACGCTAACGGGGATATTATCAAAATTGCCAACATCGCCAATGATTTATGGGCACTAGTGATTAAACCTATTTTTGAAGCACTATGCACGTACGACTTATCAAATGGACGAAAAAACGACGCCGCGCTCAAAGCGCTTGAAAAAATGGCTGTAGCTGGAGGAAAAACCGGCGCGCCGCCGCTAGGTTTGAATTTAGCGGGCTTAGAAGGCAACAACATAACACTAGCGATGCGCTCAGCGCTCACAAAAGACGCGCTAGAGTCTTTCGCTTATACATCGTTTTGGGGCAAACTTGTTGGCGAATATGCGCCGCAATTTTTCTTTGCCGTGTCGCCGGCAATCGAGCACGCGTCTGTGATTCCGTTTTTTGGTGGATTAAAACACGACGGAAATAAAACATATGTAATCAAAGCGGACGACTACAGTTATGCAAATTTTAACGCAACTATGAGTCAATTGATTGACAGCGTAGTTGCGTTTTGGCCGTGGCAGATGGATCCAATGCTCGGCATAGGCGGAAAGGTAAAAAACTCCGCCCTTTTTACTAACCCCGCCGGGCAGTACCCGCCGCCAGAAAACTTTGACGAAGAACGTGCGGGTTTAAAGCTGTTTAAAGATTTGCCGTCGTGGCTGGCTAGCATGGCGCCGTGGCCAATTTTTACGGGACCCACTACCGGCATTAAAGGCCCTGCGCCCGGTGATTGTCTAGCCCGCGGCGAAGCCAAGGACTCGCCGCCGCCGGATTGGTATTTAGCGCCCGACGTAGCGCAACAAATTTACGATGGCGCCGGCGAACGTTTTGCAGAACACTTTTACAAAACCGAGTTTTTGAGCCAACGTTACGGAGAACTCTCAGGCAAGTTACGGTTTGATATTGCTCCGGGCAGTATTGTTAGAATTGAGCTGCCCGACTCAGAAATTCAATCAGATGGCGCGATAATTGCCGCAGTAACACAAGTATCGTACGCGATCAACGCTGAGCGGGCGCTGGCGGGAACGTCCTTTGCGCTCTCATACACGCGCACTGAAGAAGAAGATGAAGACACAAAATACATATCACAAACGTACCCGCCGCTTTATCGCGAAGAATCAAAGTGGCCCGGCGGGCCATTAGGTAACATTTAAAGGCGGCGCATCATGGCTGATAACAAAACCAGTACGCCAGCGGGCATGCCGTCTATTCTGGGCGACGTACCGGCGCCCTTCTCGACCCGTAGGCCGACCGGCGTCAGTACCGACTTTGATAACGCGTACGCTCAGTGGCAGCACACTAAAACGCCGGAAACAAATACGGCGCTGCTAGGAACACTTCAGCCGGTTATTGACACGGCCGTGATGAGCTACGCCGGACAAAACGCCAGCCCGACAATTAAATCTAAGGCGCGGCTTATGGCACTCAAGGCGCTGGATAGCTACGATCCGGTGGCAATGTGCGCACACACCTGCTGTCACAGCTGCAGAGTTTGCGCCGCATGTCTGCACAGGCGCAAAACATCATTTCGATTCCTGAGCAAGTCGGGCTTGATTACGGCCGGCTAACAGAGAGCGAATCGGAGCTATACGACCAGCTAGGTCGCGACCCTACCGACGACGAACTGGCCGATCACACCGGTTTGTCAAAACGCCGCATTCAAAAAATACGCGCGTTTAACCAGCCAGTGTCAGAGGGTATGACGACGCGCGAAGTCACCGACGAAGAAAGCTATGGCGGCGATGTCGCCAGCACGATTCCAAACAGTAACCGATCAGCCGACGCTTGGTTTAACTTTGTTTACGAAGATCTCGGCCCGGTGCAGATATGACGCTCGGCCGAAATGGGCGAAGAAAAACAAGCACGCAAGAAATTGCGCGCCGATTAAATATCACGCCGGGCGCGGTAAGTCAACGCGCGGCCAAGATTCAAGCGATGCTCGATAAACAATATACGCAGGGCAATTTTTAAGGAGCGGTCATGGCAGAAGAAAAACCCGGCCTCGGCGCAAAAAAGGGGCAGGTTGACGGGAAGTTTCAGGCCCGTATCGACCAGCTGGAAGAACGCGCCAAGAAAATGGCTGAAGTCTTCAAAAACTACATGACGGAGTGGCGCCCTTGGCACACACCAGACGAGATTAAAACAAAAGAACTGCTTGACGTTCCCGGTATGAGTTTTCCGAGCTGGGACCGCAACAACATTAATCAGATTTACTCGGACTCTGTGCTTGCCGGACCAGAGAAGCAGGGCGGAACAACCGGCGATTTAATCGCGATGAAGTGGCAGGCAGACTTTATGGCGGTAGAAGAGCGCGCGTGGCGGACGCGACATGCAAGCTACGCGCGGTGTATGTCGTTCATGCACGGACGCCTGAACGGGCACGGTAAGGCGAAAGTCAGCGTGTTTTCGTTCTTCAAAGACAACGTACAGACGCATATCGATGCCGGCGCGGCCGGAGGTTAACAATGAGTCTAGCTGACTTTGCAAACCGCAAATATGACTATCTCGCGCTACAGAACGTCAACACTGCGCGCGACAACAAACTCGGTCTCGTTTTATATGACGAAGACAACAGTGGGCTTATTTGTGTCGGCATTCAAAAACTAGCGCAACGCTGGGCGCTAGAGTTTTTGACAGAGATCGGCTCAATGCCCGGGCTACCAAACCGCGGCACCGACTTCATGACGCTGGTCCGGCAAGGACAAATGCGCAACCAGCTCGATGTTACCCAGAATTTTTACGCCGCGAATCTACGATTACGCGTCACACTGCAAAACGAAGAATACGAAGGAATGCCGGACGACGAGCGGTTTGATGACGCAGAATTATTATCTGTTGCAATCCTGCCGGGATATTTAAACATGCGTGTTATGATTACAAGCATCGCCGGCGACGAGCGGGTTGTGATTTTACCGGTAGCCACGCTGCCACAGGTGTAATATGCCGATTGAAATAACTAGTTTAACGCAGCTTAGCCCGACTAAGGTGCAAGAAATGGTTGCGACGTTGTCGCAGCTTATGGCGGAGCGCCACCCAGAGGTTGAGCTCCAGAGATTGTCGATCAAGTGTTGTCTAATTTTAATGTGCCGCGCGACAACGGCACGCCCGCTGTCGGGTCAATTACGCTCATTTTCAATTCGGACGTACGCACTGAGATTCCTGACAATGTGCGATTTACAGCCGAAGACGCTGAAACTATTTTTGTGCCGACCGGGTCTTTTCTTGTATTGCCTACAACAACGACCGACGTACTAACCAACGCGAATCAACGCAAAATGATCCCGGTTGGTGACGGTACTTTTGCAGCCACTGTTAACGTAGTGGCGCTTTCAATTGGCGCGGCGGGTAACATCAAGCGTGGCGTTAATCTGATTCCTGACAACCTTTTAAATAATGTGGCAGCTGCTTTTGCCGCTACAGATTTTATCGACGGACGCGACCCGGCCACCAACGAAGAGTATTTAGCCCGGCTGGCAACAGGGTTAGCGGCTAAGACTGTTGGAAGCCGCGCCAGTTATGTTGCCGCGGTCATGGCGCAGCCAGTCTTTAAAAACACTAAGCATTTGTCTGTACTGGGGTGCGGTGACGCCGAGCAGCAGCGCGATCAGCACTCGCTTTTTCCGATCTCTAGCGGCGGAAAAGTTGACATCTACGCACAGACTAATGCGTACGCACAAGAAATCGAGCATTTGCTAGAGGCAACTTACGTTGGTCCGTACACGCCGCCGACAAACCAGACCGGGAACTGCGACGAACAGGCGCTGGTCGGCGGTACGCCCACTGGCACGGTATGGCAAGTGTCGATTGGTCGAAACGCGGCACCCGGATTTTATGAGGTTACACGGGTTGTAGATCCGGCGCTAGCCGGCTCGCCGCAAGCAAATTACTCTGTGCTGCAAGATACACGAACAGCCGATTTTTTAGAGCTGGACTTCGTGCCAGATGTGCTGTATCTCCACGAAAGCGCATATACACGATATCAGGCGGCAATTATTCGTTTTGTGAACACCGACATTCAGCCCGCGGCTGCGTTAATTCCAAACCAGACAAAAAAATGGTACGCCGTCACAACGACGGGCATGCCTCTGATCGGTGAGCTGCAAGATTATTTTGCCGGACGCGACACTCGCCCGCGCGCTGCTGACGTGCTTATAAAAGCCGCCGTACCGTGTTTCACAAAAATTTCGTTTGAGATCCGTAAAAGCCCCGCCGCCGCTACGCCCGATATTGAAGCCATTCAAAAGAGCGTCAGCGCTGCCGTTGCTGGCGTCGGTTTCTCCGGCCAGCTGCATGCGTCGGTTATCAGTAACGCGGCGCACAAACACCTGTCGAGCCAGCAAGCGCTTGGCGGTATTGATATGTTTGGCCGCATTAGGCGCCCTGACGGCAGCATCACATATGTACGTGACAACACAATTTTGAAACTACCAACGGACGCAGCACGCTTAGTCACCGGCCGAACGACTGTGTTTTTAACGGGGCCTCAAGACGTGTCGGTGTCTGTTGTCTCTGCTGGCTGGGCTAACTGACCATGAACAAACCAGAATTCGTGTACCCGGGGTCTGATTTCGACCGCAGCCGCAACCTGATTGCGGCTTTGGGTAGTTTCTGGGCGCGTACCTACACGGGCGTAGATCAGGTGCACTCGTACGCAATTGCAACCGCACAGATTGTCAATCAAACGTATCAAAACCTCATTGAAACGATTGAGGCGTTAAGTCGCTTTGACGTACCGTTGCTGCACACTGAAACGCTGACACCAATTGTGTTAAAGAAATCCGAGAGGAATACAGCGCGCACGACGATTACGCAGTTTGATCGCAGCTCGGCGGCGTTTGATTCTGGCCTGCGGTTTGACGTGCCGCCAACGACAACTTTTTTCTCGTTTCCGCTGCCAACCGATTTGACCGACGTTATGCAGTTGTTTAACCGTATTACGTATCCCACGGGTGTACTGATCAAAAACTCGGATTTCCTGATCGACACAACGCGCGGCGCAATTGTTTTTGCTAAAGATCCGTTTGAAAACCCAGTGTTCACAAAACGACCGTCACCTGACAACGCTGACGACGAAGAGATGACGTTGTGGGGGTTTTGCGGACAGTTTGATTACAACACAGTGTTCAATCAGTTTGCTTACGCGGTCGGAATCAAACTACGCACAAGTCAGGCATACAAAGATCTAACGAACGCTATTATTTCTGGTCTCGTCGAGGGTGGAGCTACCGCTGCAATGCTTGATGCCGCTATTGCGGCCATCTGTGGCGTACCAGTTAGCGTTGGACCGGTAGAAACTGTCGAGCTTGTTGACGACGACGCTCGCGGCCTGCTTATCGTGACGGACAAGGCGGTTTACCGTTTTGCAGAAAACACGGTTCCGCGCGTAGAGGTCGGTCAAACAATCCACGCCGGCACGCCGTTAGTCCACGGCATAGATGTATACGAATTCTTTGTTGGAAACACATACGCGCGCGAAACGCCGGGCGAAGTTATCTGCTGTCCGCCGCCAAACAATATTTTGACCAGCAACGCGTGGGAACCGCTGGCGACCGAAACAGAAGAAGAATTACTGCTCGATCCGAACGCAGATGATTGCCGCCCTGTTCGTCGCGCTATTGCGGCGTTAGCGCTTGACAGCGGGTTTCTCGCGTCTTGCTTTTATGGCGATCTTGTCTTTGAAAATCAAAATGTACCGCTCGAAGTAAACACTGCGCACCACACCGGTTACACATATGTAAAATTTCGCTTAGGTGGTTACCCAGCAGACGTGCAGCAGTTTTTTGACGAGATTCACGAACGCGGCGTGCAGGCAGCGGAGTTTCGCAAAGCGCAGCCGGAATGCTCCCCGCGGCTCAAAATCGGCACGTTGGCGCAGTTACTCGATAAACGCGTTAACGCCGCCACAGAACCTATCGCCGCCCATTTACCGAAGACAATTAACCCCTTGCGTTTTCTTGTTGAAAATGTACTGCGAAACAACGTATTTGTAGTCAGAATTTCGGTAAGCGCGCTAGGGCTAAATCATTTGGGACTGTACAATATTAGGCATCTACGCCAGTTATTACCGCCGCAAACGGCAATGATCGTTATTTTCGAGCTGGCGGCCGATAAAGATAAGATAATGCCAGAGGACGCCGTTTTTGAGGCCGTAACGCGCTTTACAGGAATGAACCCCGCAAACGACGACGTACCGGTGTCTTTGGTGCATGATTTGGGCGCCACTGCCAGACTCGTGTCCGGTACTTGCCAATAAGGACAACACATGGCTGCCGATAACATTACCCCCGCTTTTGGCGTACGCGGACACGTGTCGGTGTGGCGCATTGACGAGAAGACCGGGCTTAAGCTGCCGCTGTTCTCGCAGGCCAATCAGATTCAATATGGCTGGGGATTTATAGCGGCCAAACAACTTGGCTATCGTCGGCAGCCGGACCGACCCGACTACCACATTTCGGCAATGTACATCGAGTACGAAAATCTGGACCCGTCGTTAGAAATTTCTACGCCAAGTTTTGGGCGTAATGTCGATATCACGTACTACAACTCATTAATCGATTCAGCCACGCGAAATTTTATCCGAGTACCGTTGAGCATTGAGCCGGCGCTTAGTGTTTCAACGGGTTACGAAGCAAATTTGCCGGTCAATCAATCTGGCAACCAGCTGACGTTTTTCGCGCAAACTTCGGAGGCGCGCGTTGTGCATGCCGGCGAAGAAAAACAATTTAACAGCGCCAACAACAGTCGTGTATATGCTGCCGCGCTTGTTGCTGCTCCGGCACTCAACGATCGCTCGAAAGACGTGGTATTTGCGCGCACTGTATTCGACAGCTCGCATCAGGTGACCAAGGAAGCGTCATCTCAAATCGGCATCACGTGGGATGTCGCGTTCCTGTAATCAACTAACTGCCGGAGGACAAGGATGTCCGGTAACTGGCTGCACAATATTAAACACGTCAATCCCGGCGAGCCCGTACAGGCTGGTGTCGTTTCACGCCCAGACCGCACGCTCGAAGACCGCACGGATTATCTCAAAGATCGTTTAGACGCGTCTGCACTTGGAAAAATTCTTGTCGACAGCGATGCGACAATTTGCAGCTCTGTGTTACCCGGGCAGCCGGTTTATTGGAACTGGGTTGAGAAACGATACGAACCCGCGCTGGCAGCCGTAGAGCCAGACGCGAATACACAAACGCTTGTTGTACAACCGTCATCTGACTGTGTCGGCATTTGCTTAAAAAAACGGTCAGAGACGCTTGGCGACATCGTTCTTCGCGGGATCGTCGATATCCCGGATCTGGCAAACGCAATCGTCGGCCCAATAACTCCGGGGCGATATTACTTGTCCGCGTCTGAAGCGGGAAAGCTCGTAAAACAACGGCCGGCTGTGACTGTGAGTGTGTGTCATGTGCAGGGGCCAAAAGACAGCTGCACAACAATCCCGCGCGTTGTGGTTATGCCCCACATCCGCGACTTTATTGATGATCACACGCACTATCGTTTTGATTTAATTACAGAGCAGGCAGCCACGCAAAACGACGCTGGATGGTTGCCGGCAGATCACGCAGTGTTTAACGGTAAAGCACCTAATGGCGCTGTGTTTGGTTACAACCTCAGCAAACATCCGGCGCTATCAAACGTATGGCCTCCCTTGCCGATCCAGTCTGTCGCGATGTTGTGGGATAAGGGTTTGGACCACGTAGGGGCCACAGAAATTCCACTAGGTCCGAATGGCTTAGCTATTTGTGACACGAACGGCATTTGGTGGATGAGCGACTGCGTAGGTGACGTTCCATTTACGGAACCTACAACACACCCATCCGGCACGGCCGAATGCCCGCGCTACGAGACCATGCGCGTATCGGTCGTTTATTTGCGAATGCTCTCTGGAAACGACCGCAGCGTAGTGACGAGCATAGTCAAAGATGTTGACGGCACACAAGAAGAAACGCAACCCACACCAACGGCTGCAACCGTCACCAGCCCTATCGCCGTTACGAACTGCGCGGATGACGCGGCATCTACCGGCGACCTGCAATTAAATCTCGACTTACAAATCGCAGCTTCCGAAGCGATTGGCGGGCGTGCGCTGAAAGGCGTCATTAACCGCCACCAACTTACTCGCGGCTGGATTACCGAAGGCGCTTTCACGCTGTCGAATCAAATCTCGATAACTGGTTCTCGTGAAACACCGCGAACGCTCACGCAAGCAGAAAAAGACGCTTTTGATATTCAAACAACAGAGCCAATTACGCTGCATCAAGGTGTTCTAAAAATCGATTACACTGATCAGCTTGTCGAGCGCGAGCTTTCGCCGCAGATCATCAGACTAAGCGATACCGTCGAACGCCTGTATATGGACATTCCGTATTTAGGTTTTCCGGGCGGACAGGCGTCTTTACTGCGGCTACGGTTTAACGTGCCCGGCAGCAATCTAGGCGACAATCTGCAAATGAAAATAAGCGTCCAGTTATTTGGACGCGACGGAACGCCCACGCAGGCAAAGATTATGCCGTCGCTATACATGACGCGTCGTGTATTGCCGGCGCCGCCAGTCGGAATCGCGGGCGGACAAGAATTACCAACCACAGATACAGCGCTGACGTTCAACTCCGCGGCAAGCTTATACATCGACCACGTCATTCAACGTGAAAGCGATTCTTTTGCCGTGGAAGAAGGCGATACAGTATTAGTCACAATTGGTCGCGTTGAAGACAGCGTTTATGGAGAGATTGGCGTATTGCGCGTCACCGGAATTATTTACAGCGCAACATGATAGGTGAGCGGCCATGCCAATCGGAAATTGGAATCTACAGTGGCTCAACCACAACTCACAGCGGTCGTACCCGCTCACAGAACGCGCCACAAAATTATCGTTAGACGGCACAATAAGATTACCTGATAGTTTTATTGTCGCGCTGTATCTACCAATTCATTCGGGGCTTGATTTTGCGCCCAGCAATTTTCATATCAAAAGCGTACTGATCGCCCCGACTGGTTTTAATGTTACGGTTGGCTACGCCGCAGACGGGCAGACCGTAGATGTCGCCGCCGCTAACATTGTTCGCAGCAACTATCAAGAAAATCGTTCATACGCGCTCGGCGGTATCGGGGCATATGACGATTGCGTCGGCCAAATAGTTCTTGGCCGACTAGACGAAATTGATAAGTTGCCTCCCGGACTATATGAGTTTGATCAGGCCGGGGGCGAACTTGAAACAGACGCAATTCGGCCGATGTTGCGGGCTGTTACTCGTTTGCGTGTGCTCAATAACGGCGAACTGAGCGAGCCAATCTACGGCGACGTCACACTTGTTGCCGGCACCAATATGCGGATTACAGCGGCAACAGTCGGCAATGAAACGCAAATTTTGTTTGACGCTATCGCAAACGCCAATCTAAACGAAGAGTGCTATTGCGCCGTTCCTGATATTGGCGATTGCATTCGTTGTATCAATGGCGTATGTAGCAGCGACGGAAATTTTATTATTGCGCCCGATGACTGTGTTCAAATTACGCCAATGAGCAACGGTTTGAAGTTCGCCGATACATGCGCGCAACCATGTTGTGGGTGCACAGAACTAGACGCAATCATCGATCAAATCAATCGATTTGGAGACGGTGTAACGACGCTACAAAACTTCGTTACCCGACTTGGCTCTGAAGTAACGCAAATGAGCCTTGTTGTGTTGGGCAGCCAGCTCGGTGACTCTGGCTGTAATGCGGGGTGAGCTATGCCGTGCCCCGATTTTCAACTATCGACTACCGGACGCCAAGGACTGGGAGTTGTTCAACCACAAAGCGGATTGAACTACCCGCTTGTTAATCCAACAGCCGATATCGAATATCTTATCGCCGATTTTCATTTCGAATACGACGACATCGGCGAATACAACAATAGCGTCGCACCGGTTAAAAACCCGATCTCAATTCGCCACCTGTACGGCGTGGGTTGCGTTGAAAATATGCCAGCCGCAAATTTTCCTACGCCGGCGCACGACGCAGATATTGTTTTAGTAGATGCACTTAATCGCGTTGTTTTGGATACCACAACGCAACCGACAACATTTGATCAGGCTGACTGGAGCCAAGACTACAAAATTTATACGTGGAAAACAGCAAACAGCGTCTGTCGACTTGTTGCGCACAAAACATGGCCAATGGCCGATCAAGGAGACGACGACGCTCCACGAAACTACAACAAGTATTTAACGCCAGTAAACGCGCAGCTAGATGCGCGCGCCGTCTATAAAATGCCCAAACGGTTACTTACGCTGCGAGTACAAAACGGGCAAACAATAAGCAATCGATACGTTGACGCGGTTAATTTTGTAAACGGCTACAACACTGAAATAGCGGCGGAAAAAGCAGAAGTAAAAAACTTTCGGATAAACACGGAGATTAAATTCAGCGCCGTTGCTGGCACCGGACTAGGGCGCTATGGCAACTGCCCAGAAACACCGGCAGTGCCGATTTCAAAAATAAACGGCGTAACTGGCGCAAACGGTGATTTTAATTTGTCGGCAAAAGACTGCCTGTTTATTCGCCGCGGTGTCACAGTAAGTGTAAACGAGCCGCACAGTACAAATCCGTCGTTGACGTCGCATCAACAAATTGGCGCCAACTGCGACCCGTGCTGCGCGTGTTCCGATTACTCAGACACCGCAAAGTACATGAACGACACCAGCTACCGTTACAAGCTAATCGGACAACGTGCAGAGAAAGTGCGAACAGAGCACGAAAATAATATCGCGCGGTGGCTGGATCAGCGCGCCTGCAGCGTACAACGTCCATTACGCCTGTTTATGGTCCCGCAGCGCTGCGCGTACGTTGACATTGTTATGATGCTTTGCAATCCGTGTCAGATATGTGTTGCGCCCACGCGGTTAACACTTACCGTTGACGTATCCGGTGATTTTGTACCGGCGCCCGGTCAAGACCCGGCAACACTTGCCGTGCGGCCGTCATTAGAGTGCGGATACACGTTTATGCGCGCCCCCGGCGTGCGCGGTGCCGGCGTCGGAATAACCGTGTCGCCGAACGGCCTGCAGTATTCGGTGGCGTTTCCGACGGTAAAACCCGGAGAATCAGCCTACGCGCAATTTCGCTTGCGGTTTGACCAAATAGATTTAACAGCCACAGAAAATTCAGTTGTTAAACCGCGCGGGCCGTATGTCATTAATGGTGTATTAACCGGCGTGTATTTGAGCGACAATTCTCCTCTGCTAACTAATTGCGGAGATCCGCTCGACGATCAAACCGAACCTCCGGCGGCAATCGCTGAAACAACACAAACGTTGTATTGCAACTCAGACGGTAAAACAGAAGCGCCGTGTTAAATTATGGCTATACGTAATCAAAACTGGTACAACCTGCAATCGACACGTCGTTATCCGCTAGACGATCTGTCTACCGGACTAGACGACAGCGGCGCCTTTATTCGCGACGACATTATCGTTGATTGCCACATCCGTTTTCCAAACACTGCCGGTAAGTATTTATACGTACAGGGCCTGACTGTTTCACCCGGAATAGTTACGGTAGTGTTTGGCGCTGTAAACGACATTAATGACGTAGCCGGCAACACAGTTTGCGCGGTCAGTGTTATTCAACCAGCCGCGGCGTACGTGCACTACCGCGTGACACCGCTTATCGCTGGTGTTTCCGGTTGGGTTATTTTTGGCCCGGGAATAGACACCGCTTTTTCAGGCCGATATACGGCGGCGCGGCAAACAATCATTCAACCGCGCAATGCGCGCCCGTACGAGCCGCTTCCAATTCCAACTATAGGAAAATTAAACGTCGGTACGGCGTTGCAAGATGTCGTAAGTGTAGTCGGCTCGTCGCCCATAAAGGCTGAATACAAAACGATCACGTACGACAGTCAAGAATATCCAGCCATCGTGTTTCGTTTAGACGAAAATTTAGCTACGACAAACTATAACGCGTTAGAGAAATTCTTAGGTTCGTGTGGTCAACGACCGGAAAGCGGTACGTGCCCAAAACCGCCTATCGAAACAATAAACGGGGTTGCACCAGATTGCGACGGAAACATTGACATTGTGTTTGACGGATTTACGTCAGCGATGTTTGAAAACTGCGGCGGACTCGACGTCACGACAGATATCAGTTTGAGCGCTACGTGCGCCGCGAACAAACCAAAAAAACCGCAAGAGTTCCAAGACATATGCTGCTCGTTTGACGGTAAAAATATCTTCACGTTTGCTGATCGCGCGTCTTTCCCGTCGGTTGGGGAGTTAGACCAGCTTTATTTAGCGTTTGACTCAAACAAAGTATACAGGTGGAACGGCGCAGATTACGAAGAAACAGACATCGTCGTTGACGCATACTGCTGGCCAGATCCAACCACCGCAATCGACATCATCGATAACGAAACGCTAGACCCCAGAAATTATCCGTGCCTGAACGCGCCGCTTTGTCTTGATTTCGACTCCTGCCAGCCGAGCGAGTATTTTGTAACAAAAGTCGGCATCTTTAACGCCAGACAAACGTTAGCGCCGCCAGTATGCGGTAACTGCTCAATAAGCGAGTTTGAACCAAATTTGGGCGCAGAGTTGACAGAGCACAACACATACGTTGCAGCTGGTATCGGCGGCCGAAATATCGCGCTACTAAAAAATTGCGCAACAGACTGGGCACTAAGCAAAACGCTTATGACAGAATTCAAAATCGGCGTTGACGGCGTAGCCAGAAACGGTGGCGTTGTTTTGAATTATCTTGAAACGCTAGACACCGGCCGCGTTATTACTACGTTTATCGCCATTGTCCTCGACGCTACAAAAGCAAAAGCGCGTATCCTGCGCTATACAGACGGTATTTTTACTCCAGAGTTTGAAGTAAACTACAACGTTAAAGTCAACAAGTGGTATCGGCTGTACGCCAATTTAAACACAAACGGCAGCAATCTCTCAGTGCATTTTTCAGCCGCACAATTAGACGGCACACAACCGATAAGCGGGTTTACAGATATCATTAATCCCGGCCCTGTAACCGGCGCTGCGGGTTTGTTTGCAAACCAGTCGTCAACGTTTTTCAACAAGTTTGTGGTGCAGTGATGAGCAGCGCGCGCATTCTATTTCCCGAGTTTCGCGACGAGCAACGCGCGTCACGCTATCCGTTTGCCGACACTGCAACATTGCGAAACACCACAAACGCGACAATTCAAATCGCGGCAGACACATTTTTGGACGCTAGTTTTTTTGCTATCGGCGGCGGCGCAAGAACGTTTATATCAGCAATCGACATCGCGACGCAGACAATCACTATTATTATTGGCGACGATGATTTAACTAATCGGTTGTCGGCAACGTACAACCCGCTACAACCGCCAGAAGACGGCGTGTTAAATTTTGTCGACGTCTACGGTCGACCGGGCGGTGTATTGCTATCTACACCCGCTGCTCTCGCACTTTTTTCTTCTTGGGAAATTGGCACGTATGAGTTTACACGCACGCAGACTGAGTTTGTCGCCAGCGTAAGCATACCCGCAAACGAGCCGGGCGTTAGAGCCTTACAACCAGAAACAAAACAACTGATGACCGGCGATGTTTGGTTAATTGGCGATCAAGGCGTGGTAGTAAGACTCGACGGCACAAACATCGTGCGATTTGACATCGTTGGCGTGCCGCTGTTCAAACGAGCAATCTGTGAACCAAAAAGCGAGGACTTTCCGACGAAGCGCTTTTTGAAAACAATCAATGGTTGTTCCGCAACAATCAATGGTTGTTCCGCAGATGATTTTGGAAACTTCACAATAACAGCGTCAAACAGGTTTGCGCCAGATGCTGTGTTACGTGTATATGTCGACAACGGCGCGCTCGTGATCGATACTGCTGGTCGGAGTATTTTGTAATGCCGCGTCCGGGTTTTTATAACGACAACGAGTATCGCGCGTATCCGTTCGTGCACAAAGACACCGTGATCGTGTCTGCGTACGCTGAGTTACCTGTTGTCGGCCTTAAAAAAGCTGTGTACATAACCCGCGACACAGATAAAAAATATTATTGGACTGGGCAAACATACGTTGAAACAACAAACACAACGCCCACTATTCAAAATAGTGTAATCGTTGACGCTGGTTTCATTATGGGCCTCGACGCGCGCTTTGATCCTAATCAGCATTCTATTTGGCTATCCGCAATCAATAAAACGGGTTCCACGTTTGAGTTTGTATTCAAAACAAACGCCACCCCCATCACACTTTCTTTTTTTCGCGACGCGGCCACAGCCGAGTGGGTAAACGACTACGCCGAGTCCGTGCCAGAACCTGATAATCCGTGCGCCACTGAACCCGTATGGTCGGGATTTTTAGCCACAAGTAATTTGTCGAGCCTTCCGGCTGCTGCGAGCACGCAATTTATCCAGAACGCATATCAAATCGAACCAGCATTGATTCAAAATCTAGACAAAGGTTATTTACGGTCCATAAGCCTCGGAAACTATGAGCGCGTAAAAGTTCCCCCGTGCGACGTCACCGGGACGAACAACGACCGCCCGATTGTTTTAAACGCGCGCTGTTTAAAGGGCGACATTCGTTTGAAGGAAGGTTATAACTGCCTAATTACACAAACTGATAGGTCCAAAGAACTTTTAATTACTGCCGCCGTTGGCGCAGGCGTTGCCACTAACACCAGTGAACTGTGCCAACACGGAAGCGAAGTACCGCTATATCCAGATGAACCGTTTGATGAAGTAACAGGTTTTTTCAGCGGCGGACCTGCGTGCAATCAACTGATTTCAACGATCAACGGCTTGGGCGGGCCAAATGTGAACATCATCGGCGGTCCGGGGGTAAACATTTTAATAAACGATGACGGCGCGCTCGTCGTGCAGAAAAAACCAAACGCACAAAACACCTGCACATAACATGTCGAAGAATCTGTTTGAAAACTCGTCGTGCCCGATCGAACCGACACCAAAAGTCGAGTTCGATTTTATTTCGTCGGTGTGCGAGATTATGCCGCTGCCGCCGCCGATCTTCGGCTGCACGGCGCCCGTCATCGCGCGCGAGCCGCCAACAGAAGTCGGCAACAAATGTCCTGTTTTTTTGACAGATACAACGCTAGGTGTTTCGTTGTCGGGCCAAGACAACGGCTGCAACGAGTCAAAAATAGAACTGAAGATCGATCGGCGCGACGTAGATCCGTGTAAGTACGACGTCGCACTTGACGTGAACGTGCAGGTTCCGCGAGCCCCCTGCACTACGATCACTGCGGGCGAGTTTGGCGTTGAAGTTGGGTATCAAGATTGTTTAACGCAAAACAGCGTTATTCGTATAACGCCGAACATCACGCCCGGTGATTGCGAAACGCAAGATCAGTGCGAGTTCATCATTGATTGCGACGTAAAAATTCCAATCCCGCGCACTCCGTGCCCAGACATTGTTACGCGCACTTTTTCGGTGAATTCCGGGTATGCAGACTCAACCTGCATGCAAAACAAACAAAACAAGTTCGTAATTGACCCGGTAATCACACCCGGCGACTGCGACACCGCGGATCAGTGCCGCTTTGAGTTTGACGTTGAGATTTCGGTTCCGATCCCGCGCCCGCCGTGCCCTATCATCAACCTTAAAACGTTCACAGTTGATAGTGGCTATGAAGGCGACGGTTGTCTCGTAGACAAGCGTAATTACGCCAGTATCACAACGTCTCACATCCCGGGCGACTGCAACACTCCAGACCAGTGCGCCTTTGACGTTGAAATTGAAATACTGGTGCCGATCCCGCGCCCGCAGTGCCCGCTGATTAATATTCCTGTCTTTAAAGTCACCAGCGGTTACGACGGTGATGGGTGCCTTACGGGCGAAAACAAGTTTGAAGTCATTACCACAATCACGCCGGGCGATTGCAACACGCCGGACACGTGTGAGTTTGATTTCAATCTAGAGATCCTGATTCCAATTCCAAAACCACCGTGCCCGATACTGAACTCGCCGACGTTTAAAGTTACCAGCGGCTACGATGGCGCATATGACAACAAAGCGTGTCTTACTGGCGAAAACAAGTTTGAAATCATCACCACAATCACGCCGGGTGATTGCAACACGCCAGACACGTGTGAGTTTGATTTCAATCTGGAAATTTTCATTCCAATCCCGCGGCCAGTATGCCCGACGTTAAACCCGCCAACATTTAAAGTCACCAGCGGTTACGACGGCGACAACTGTTTAACGGGCGAGAATAAGTTTGAAATCATTACGACAGTCACGCCCGGCGACTGCAACACATTAGATACGTGCGAATACGATTTCAATCTAGAGATCCTGATTCCGATTCCTAAGCCGCCGTGCCCAATACTTAATTCACCGACGTTTAAAGTTACCAGCGGCTATGACGGAGACAACTGTTTAACGGGCGAGAATAAGTTTGAAATCATTACGACAATCACTCCGGGTGATTGCAACACGCCGGATAAATGTGAGTTTGATTTCAATCTGGAAATCCTCATCCCGATTCCTAAGCCGCCGTGCCCAATACTGAACTCGCCGACGTTTAAAGTTACCAGCGGCTATGACGGAGACAACTGTTTAACGGGCGAAAATAAGTTTGAAATCATTACGACAATCACTCCGGGTGATTGCAACACGCCAGACACGTGTGAGTTTGATTTCAATCTAGAGATCCTGATTCCGATTCCTAAGCCGCCGTGCCCAATACTGAACTCGCCGACGTTTAAAGTCACGAGTGGTTTTAGTGACGGCGGCGATGATTGTATTGGGGAGAATTTGTTTGAAATCACCACAAAAATTACCCCGGGCGACTGCAACACACCGGACAAGTGTGAGTTTGATTTCAATCTAGAGATCGCCGTACCAATCCCGCGCACTCCGTGCCCGACATTAAACGCGCCAACACTGTCTGTAAAAACAGTGTTATTAAATCAGACGTGTTCGTTGTCTGAAGAATCTACTTTCAAAATTACATCGACTGTAACGCCCGGCAGTTGCAACACGCCTGACACGTGTGATTTTGATTTTGATCTCAATCTGGTCATACCGATACCGCAGCCACCATGCCCCGAAATAAACATCAAAACGTTTGAGGTTAACAGCGGATATTCAGACTCTTATTGCGTTGCTGGTAAGGAAAATAGGTTTGAGATTACGCCGACGATAACGCCCGGCGACTGCGACAACCCTACGCAATGTGCTTTTGACGTTGAGTTAGAGATCGTTGTTCCAATTCCCGCGCCGCCGTGTATCTCTCTTACGTCTAAATCGTTTAACGTAAAAACAGGTTTTGCGGGTTCATCGTGCGTATCCGGCTCGTCAAAATTTTCTATCACAAAAACTACGACGCCAGCCAGCGGTTGCGATCAGCCAGAAACATGCGATTTTGAAATCGAGCTGGAAATACTCGTTCCAATTCCGCGCCCGAAGTGCCCCGAGATCAGCATTCTGGGTACAGCCTCGGGGCATTATTCAGACGCACCCAGCCCGCGCGGTCCGTCGTCATTCCAAGTTATCAAAATAGAAAGTCCTCCGTCATGCAATGATCCGGGGTCATGCACTTACATTTTTGATATCAACGTAGATATTGACTACCCGCGGCCGCCGTGTCCGATTATCACAACGAACAGCAATATTTGCGTCGGGTACGACTGCCCTGAGTCAAATCTCATATTTCAAGTTACACCAAACCATCAGATTAATAGCGGATCAAATTCTCCGCCGCAGTGTAACTTTGATATCACGTTTGATCTTTACGTTAAAATTCCGCGACCGCCGTGCCCGACTGTTAGCGCCGTTTTAAATTTGCAAACAGTCTCGGCCTCGTCAAGCCCGAGTGGTTCATTCACTGGCGGCGTATCCAGTTCGGGCGACTCGTGCGCAATCGAACTGTTCCTCGATCTTCAAATTCCTAAACCGTGCGTAACGCGAATTTCGAGCAGTGGTGGTGGGGTTGCGTCTGGACCAAATCTACCGAATAAAATTCAAACTGTTATTTCGCAGCTTGATGAGTGCTCGTATTCAATCGCGTCTTACGTCTCTGTCAGGGCGCTGACGGATTGTCCGGTAATACAGGGTGGGTCCTTTTCTGTGTCGGGCGGGGGTGCGTCGTACGGCGACAGTTATACGCCAATTAAAAGCGCAAAAATCGAGGTCATATCGAATACTGCGTCTGGTATTTGTTACTACATTATTAATGGCAGTTTGGAGGTTAATGCGTTAACGGCAGGCGACATAACCGTCCGAGCCGGCGGCACGACAGTTGGGAATGGATTTCTCAAAATTCAAGGCAACCAAATAAGCGGAGAAATAAACCTAAACGCTACAGACTGCCCGACAGGTGGCGGCGGTGGCGGTGTACCCGGTCCGCAGGGGCCTAAAGGCGATAAGGGCGACAAGGGCGATCCGGGCGCTACTGGTCCGCGCGGTCTGCAGGGTTTCCCGGGAGTGCCCGGCCTCATGGGCCCGGCGGGTCCTGCCGGCGGCGATGGCGTGCCCGGCGAAAAAGGAGAGCGCGGCGAAAGGGGCGAAAAGGGTGTAACCGGCATGACCGGCGTGGCCGGGCCGGTGGGCGCTACTGGTGTAAGTATTATTGGTCCGCAAGGTGTAATTGGCCAAACAGGGGCAACAGGGCCGCAAGGTTGCAAAGGAGATAAAGGAGATCAAGGCGACCGTGGCGAGAAAGGTAACACGGGCGATAAAGGCGACAAAGGCGACACTGGTGTAACCGGCGTAACTGGCCCTGTCGGCGCGCGTGGACCTATTGGTGTTACAGGTCCACAGGGTCCAATTGGTTTAACAGGCCAACGCGGGCTGAAGGGAGACAAAGGCGACACAGGCGAAAAGGGTTCGACGGGTATGTCTGGCCCGCGCGGGCAAACCGGCGTTACGGGTTTAACTGGCCCGTCGGGTGCTCGCGGGCAAACGGGCCCGACCGGTCCAACAGGTCAGACCGGCGCTACAGGCGTCAAAGGTCAAACAGGTCCAACTGGAGCGTCGGGACCAACCGGCATGGCCGGCGCCACCGGTCCAACTGGTGTAGTAGGCGCTACCGGTCCGCGCGGTCAAACCGGCGTAACAGGTCTTCCGGGCGCTACGGGTGTAGCTGGTCAACGCGGTTCGACGGGCCCTCGCGGCGAAGCAGGACCGACAGGGCCGTCTGGTGTACGCGGGCAAACAGGCCCGCTCGGCCCAACCGGTATCACCGGCCCCAGCGGACCCACCGGCGCAACAGGTGTTGCCGGCGCAACAGGACCACGTGGGCAAACTGGCGTTACGGGCCCGACTGGCGTCGCTGGCGCTACCGGCGCGAAGGGCGCGACTGGTATTAGCGGTTTACGCGGTTTAGCCGGTCCAACAGGTCCGCGTGGTCCAACTGGGTTACAAGGCATAACAGGCGCAACTGGCGTAACAGGACCCACGGGTATTACAGGCGCAACGGGCCCCAGCGGCGCAACAGGTCCGTGCGGTAATACCGGCGCAACCGGGCCAGCAGGCCCTGTCGGCGCGACAGGAGTTATACCCGCCGGCGGTATAATTCAATTTACGCCAAACACGCTTGGCTCGGGCACCATTACAGCCACAAACACAGAAATTAATGGCGCGATTGTAATCAACCCCGCAGAGCTTGTGAAAACGGCAGCGTTTTTAAACGAGTTCATTAATCAACTCAACACTAACAGCGGCTTACGCAACGCCCTCCGCGCCGCAATAAATAACTAAACCATGGCCGACGAACAAAAAAATAACGACGAAATTCAAATGGAGCCATACGCCGGCCCAGTATTAGCCGTTGGCAGCGGTGATTGTGGCGTATGCCCGCCCGGCCCGGCTGGCCCGGAGGGTCCTGCGGGCCCCGCAGGCCCTGTTGGCCCGCAAGGCCCAAGAGGTCCCGTCGGTCCGCAGGGACTTAAGGGAGACAAAGGCGACAAAGGAGACAGAGGCTCTACCGGCCCGGCAGGCCCAGTCGGCGCAACGGGCCAGACCGGGCTTAGAGGTCAAACCGGGCTTACAGGCCCAGTAGGGCCCTCTGGGCCCACCGGACAGACCGGCGCAACTGGTTTAACGGGTCCTAGCGGCCCTAAAGGTCAAACAGGCCCTACAGGCCCAACAGGGCCTTCTGGGCCAACAGGAATTAAAGGGCAGACCGGCCCGACAGGCGCATCTGGCCCGACCGGCCATACGGGGCCCACAGGCGCCACCGGTCTGCGCGGCTTTAAAGGTGATACCGGCGCTACAGGCATGAAAGGCCAAACCGGCGTCACGGGCCCGACAGGCGCCAAAGGCCAAACAGGCCCAACCGGAGCATCAGGGCCTACCGGCTCAACAGGGCCATCTGGCGCTCGCGGAGCCACGGGCCCGAAAGGTGATCAGGGTTTACAGGGTCTGCGTGGTTTACAGGGTTTGATGGGCGCGCAGGGTTTGATGGGCCCGCAAGGACCGCAAGGCACGCAAGGACCGCAGGGCGCGCAAGGAGCTACCGGCCCGCAAGGTAATAGAGGTTTAAAAGGCGACACCGGATCTACCGGACCGAAGGGACAGACCGGCGTTACAGGGCCCATCGGTATAACAGGACCGACCGGCGCAACTGGTGTAACTGGCGCGATCGGGCCAGCCGGCGCTACCGGTCCGTGCGGAAACATGGGCCCGACAGGTCCAACTGGTCCGTCTGGTGAATTAACGCTCGCGCAGCTACTAGTTGAAATTGCAACAAACGCACAACTTCGCGCAGCAATTAAAAACGCAGCTACATCAGTGTCGTAGCATTTTTTTTCAGACCGATTAGAATACGACCAAACGGCAACGGAAGAAAAAAAAATGACACGCATGGTTTCTATTTCGCGCGACAACATCATGCACATGGTGGCGCAACCCGATTTTTTTGAAAAAAATCCGCAGCTGATATCGGTAAAAGAATCAATGGATGCGTGCCGCGCGGCGTTTGAAGAGTCGGCAAAAAAACAAGGTTGCCGGTGCCGCGCTGATACAAATCTGCTGTTCAAATGTATATCAACGTTTATCAACACGCTAGAAGAAGCCAAAACAACGAACCCGGAAATCGTGCATCAATTTGTGCGATATGTCGCAAAAGCAGACGACATCGCAAACACAAAAGTTACAATCTATTACGTACCGCCAAATTCATCGACGCCCGCACGGTATGTGTTTCCATGAGCTACGTTAGTCCGCAAAACTCCAAAATCTTGTACGGGTCAAAACCGCAAGTACTGGCAAACGGCACAAAAGCAGCCGTCGTCAAAATCCGTTTACGCGATGACTGCGACCGCCCAGTACCCGGACGACAAGTTGAAATTTCTGCTGATGTTGAAACAGCGCAGATCACACAACCCGGTCCGACCGACAATGAAGGTTTAGCGCTCGCTTATGTGCGATCGACAACGCCTGGACCAGTAAACATCACAGCTATCGTATTACCGGAGCAAGAATAACATGACAGATTGCTGCTCACAGGGCCCACAAGAAGAACCAATTCAGCTGCCGGACACGCTGGGGTTGAATTTCTACATTCCTGAAATAGACCCGCCGCCACCGACCGGAAGCGAGCGTAACGTCAAATTAACGTGGCAGGTCAGCAGATATAACTACGAGACAACAGACGGCATCCGGGTGCGAATCACAGCTAGTAACGCGACACAGATGCCGACAAAGATCTTTGCCTACCAAATGCTGCCGCTCAAACCCGGCGCAAACGAACGAGTAGGCGCATTTGATCACGTCTGCTCGCCGACAGACCTCGAAGAGTACCCAGAAGACGACCCGATCCCAAATTACCGCCCGGCATGGTTTCGGTTAGATTATGTCGACGTGCTGCTTCGCTCGCGCGCAGAAGTCAAAGCGTTTATTGAAGAAGTTATTGACGACGTGCAGCGGCTCAAGTCCACTTTGGATGTCGCAGACACCCTGCTCCCGGCCGGCGAACTGTGGATTGGAACGCCGCCCGAACAAGCGCCGTCCCCGTGAGGTCTATATGCGCGACATGGTAGTGCTAGAAGACAGCACAATAATATCATTACTGAACGACCCTACGTACTCCGAATCGATCCCGTGTTTTTACAACAAGAGAGAAATCCTCAAAAGTAATGAGTCTGGCGGCTGCAGCGCGTGTGCCCACAAACGCCAAGAAAGGCGCCGTAACGCAATGGCGCAGATTAAATCGTGCCTTGCCGGTATGAGTAGCGAAAAAAAGACACAGCTCAAATCGCTGCTGGACGCTAAAAAAGTGCGTGTCATCTATGTGAACGCCGGTGGCCAAGTTGTCCAGCTAACCTTCTAGCCGCACCTGCCACGCGTAGGTTACGATCTTCCGCCGTCCTGCGACTGCTGAAGGGTCACGTACCACGTGACCCGCGGGCTTCAGGCTCTCAGGCAGCGCGCGGCGGCGGTTGCATTTTCCATTTTCCAGAACATGACTTATTGCGCCGTAAGTCCTGCAATGACAGGCACTTTCGCAATTCGCGAACTCCGAATAGCGGCTAAATTTTTGCCAAAAACGCGGCATATTTATTGTCGCTGCTATATCGTATTAGCGGCCCTTCTCGACCGCGTTACAACGGAGTTAACGCATGCTTCTTTCGCCCCCGGCGGAGAAAATCCGCCTTGCAGTCACCTCTCGATGCAAGAAGACAGCGCCTGAGTTTCAGATTGTTCCTGATCGGGCGCATAAACTTTTTGAGAAAACTGCAGAGAAGTTTCGGGACACGCTGGATGAGCTACCGAACTTCTGGGAACGCGCCGCCTTTCTGAAGGCACGCGTGCTTAAATTCACCAAGAAGAAACTTCGCGGAGATATGGCACGGCTGTATCACGAATATACAACCGCGATGTTTCGAGGTGAGCTGGCTACTATGGAGGATGAGCCGGTGTTTAAAGAGATCGATCCTAACATTGAGGAAATAGCACGCTATCATGCGTACCTTGCTTGCACCGCTGGCGACTGATCGCCGGCGTGTTCTGACTGTGTAGTCGGGACACATCTAATCGTCTTATGGCGGCTGATGTGACTCCCGGCTACACGGTCAGAACAAAACTGTCCCAATTTTCCTTAGCTATTGTGAATCATGGCGCGTAAAAGCAAAGTAAAACTCGACAAAAAACCGCCAGCGCCAAAACCAGCCTTTACCATGGCTGAACCGAATGATGACGCAGCGGCATTCGGTTGGACGCTGGGAAAGCTGCGATACCTGTCAGAGGACGAAGTAGACGGCGAGCGATGGCCCGGCGCCGGCGTATTTGACGTGCCCTGCGCCTACGAAGTCAGGCAAGTGTACGGACACATAATTGAGTTTGTAAACCCGGCTTATCTTCAATTGCAGTTTGACGGCAACGCGGATATTCGCAAAGCCGCCGAAAAAGCGCGAGAAGAGGGTTACACAAAAGAAGCGATAGCCAAATTTCGCCGCGTCATTGTGCGCGTATTCAACGAGCAGGTTCTTCCTGACATAGTGAAACGTTTTGAGCACGTGGCTGGTCTTGTCGCAGAATTTTATTGCGCTAGACTTGCCCACATCGATAAATTTGGCCCCGAAGAATAACTCACACACGAGGTAATGACATGTCGGAAGACAAGACAGAAGGACCCGCCGAAAAAATCCAAAACGCGCCCGAAACCGAAGCCACCGAAAAAGAAGTCTCGGTAGAAAAAACAGAACCAGAGCGGGTACCGTTGTTTCGACCGACAAAAATTGAGCTTGGTTATTCCGGCGTACACGGTCGCGGTGTTTTTGCGACAAACGATATCAAAAAAGGCGAGCTGGTCGAGCGGTGTCCGATGATTCAGCTGGCGTTTCGCACAAAGTATCACAAAGACCCGCAGTTATTTAATTACCTGTATACAAACAGTTCGTGTCCCTGCGAGGAGTGCAAACGGCACGGAAGCCACATGTACATGGTGCTTGGGTACGGAATGCTATACAACCACCAAGACTCGCCAAACGCCAACTGGAGTTTTAACTGGCCGGCAAACGTAGCAGATCTTATCGCGCAAAAAGACATAGCCGCCGGAGATGAAATTTTTACCAGTTACGGTTCGCGCTATTTCAGCAATGGCCGTACAAAAATTGTGGTCGACACAGACGCCGATGACACATCAGCAGAACCAACAGAGAACAATCCGCTCCCCTAAGAGGAATGACCACTTTGACATTGAAAGTATCAAAAACACAAAAGAAGAGGCGCGCTCCGCGCGCCTCGGGTAGAAAGACAACAGCACAAAAGAAGACGTGGAGCTATTCACGCGAGACGATCGCCGGCGGTCTGCACGGCTATCTCGTCGTTTGGCGCCACACCATGGATGACGTGCCTGTCGGTTTGTTTGGAACCAAGGAGGCAGCGATCGCGGCAGCAAAAAACATAAGCTTCCGCACCGGCTATGCGTGCGCCAAGCGCCTAGACGTCGACTGCCGCACACCGGTGTGCTTCGCCGTTGTCCCGTTTATGTTTGGTCAGCCCGGCAAGATGATCGTCGTGGACCGGGCAGACGACGCCTGATCAGAGCGACGCCAAGATAACAAAATCTCGGCGGTAGCCCGCAACAGGGCCGCGCTTGCCCATGAGCAGTTCGTCGTCGGTCTTGCCCTCGCCGTCAACCGGGTACGGGCCGCTGGCACTAGAAACGCCCGGCCGGTGCAAGCCAGCCTCGGCTGCTTTCTGCAGCACAGCGTTCGCGGTTGCAGACGACAGCAGTTCCTCGATACCATCACCGCTGACGACAAACTCAGCTCGTCCTTGCGTGATATTAGAAAGGTTGTCGATGATGGAAACAGACATAAATACCTCCAGTGAAGAAATAAACCCGACGCTCGATATGGTAGTGCGCGTCGTAAAAATAAGCAAGTTGCAAATTCGCAACGTTTTCACGACCGTTTTAAAGCGCCAGTGGACGTATAACCCGGCCATGGTTGTCGACACGGAGGCGGTATTTTACCTGCTCCTTGCCGACATGCTTGAGAATCTAAACTTCTTGTCCGGTGAACAGCGGCTCATGATCGGCGAGATGCTGCGGCAAACACGGCAGGAGCTGGACCTACCCATCGAAGACATACAAGGTGACTGCTCCGCCACGCTCGCTTTCGCAGACGGACGGTACGTCACGTGGACCGGCTCTATGGGCTGGCTTGCGCTGGAGTCCGGCGAGCCGCGCGATTTTCTTCCGCGCCGCCCGCTGGAGACGATCGCGTATAATCTAAGTGAGCTGTACCGCCGGGGTGTGCAGATCATCAAGAGTAGGAACGGCCTTAATGTCGACAATAGCGCAGGAAGCTTGGAAAAGCAGGGAGACGTTTGCGAGCGTCCTACTGACTCTGTTTCTGGATAAGTTCGGCGTCGAAGCGCTGGACTGGGATCCGGCGACAATCACGCTCGAAATCGAGGAAGAGTTCGACGTTGAACTGCCGCAGCTTGCGCTCGATAAGCTCCTCGTCGCAATTCAGATCCTCACAACCGACAAGTTTTTCAAAAGCCTGCCGGACTTTGTGACGTTCTGCAACGTGATGGGCGGCGACACATACCGCCCCGATATGTGGGATCCAGCTGACGCCGAAGAGGCGGCGTGGGGAATTACCGAAGCGCTGCTCATCAGCCCGCCCGAAGATGACGATAACGAACCGTTTACCGACGAAGTGCGCGGTTATATCGGCGCAGTGCTTGACAGCGAAGGGATTATTAACGCGCCAGATATCTTGCGCGTTGCTCTGCGGGCTGCCCGGGTCAGCCCCAACATCACAGACTTTTCAGACGACCCGGCGATGTTTAACGCGGTCTACGATTTCGAAGCCGACAAAACAGAAGACATCAACCAGTCGATTCGATTAAAAACGAATTTACTTATCAAACAATTGACCGCGCTGGACCTAAAAAACGGCAACACGGAGTATGTCGTAAAAATGTTACAAGGTTCAGCTACATCATGATGGTGACACGGTGCTTGTACTGTCAAGGAAGAAGGAAGAAGAAGTTGTAATTGGCGACGGAATCGTTGTGAAAGTTTTGGGAATCACAGGCGATCGAGTCAAGATTGGTTTAACAGCGCCGCAAACAACAACGATAGTGCGGGGCGAGTTAATTGGCGGAACTAAAAAGAAGGACAAACAGCAATGGGCTGGAACGACAGAGTCCCAGACGCACCACCCTACATCCCATACGAACGAGCCGAAGACAGAGATTCTTACGACAACTGGCAACTCTACCTCGAATACTGTCGAAGCGAGTTAGCCGAGAAGTCGGGCGGCTTATCTTCTCAAAACGTTGAGCCGGGCGAAGTGCCGGCGCGCGCAGTGCCGGCGCCAACCCGGCGGGGTGTGCGCGAATTGATAACAAAATTGAAGGAGTTAGTTTTCAAGTGAGCATCAAAAT
The DNA here is from genome assembly GCA_010027825.1 of bacterium. Next base: position 13,673 of record RGUK01000004.1, on the reverse strand, counting down.
AGATCACGCCTGAAGGAGTTAGTTTTCAAGTGAGCATCAAAATAGATCACGCCGGTCTGGCGCGAATAGCTGAATTTTTTCGTGCCTGCAACTACAGCATTCAAGAAGTCGTGGACTACTGCTGGTCGTGTTACGGCGACAACGCGGCGATTGTTGACGCAGTCTACGAAGCAAAACATCAGGGTATATTTGGTATCGTCGCCAGCGCGCAAATGATCATCGACCGGCGCACACACGAAGTATTTGAAATGTCGGTGTGCGACACGCGCGAGAAAAAAGAGGCGGCGTTTAAATGGCACAACCCCGCCTACAGTTTAGCCCACGACATCGAAGCCTCGCGGCGCGGTATCGAGCAAGTCGATCAAGCGTGGGACGACGTAAACTATAAGCGGACTACCGATAGGTTCGTGCTGAACCGTATACGGACGCTATTTAATCCGCCGGTAAAAAAGCGAAAGCCAAAAAAGAAAGCGTCAGCCGCCAGCCGCAAGCTCATGAAGCCGGGCAAGCGAAAGAAGGCTGTCAGCCGACGCTGACTTAACAACCGCCCCGGCGCTCTTCTCAGACATAAGTCGGTCGAGCATAGCCGCCATACCGCGATCAAGCGTGGGTACAATCGCGGCCAGTTTTTCGCGGTCCATGTACACGCCGCCGGCGCTTACCGCGTCAGCGAAGTCGTCGCCAAGCCACTCGCGCACATCATCAACGGCTAGCTTCTCAAGATCATCGAGAGCATATACGTTGCCCGTAGTGGTTTCGACATTCTGCGCCATGAAGTCCCGCGCCACCTTTTCGGTAATGGCGAACAGAACTTCTTCGGGGCGCGGAAGGCCGCCGGCGTCGTACAGGCGATAGAGGTTAGTATTTCTATCAAAATTATCGACCGCGCTCGCCAACTTTAGCCGCATGTCAACCGTACGCGCCATTTCGGGGTTCTGGTCGACCGCTTCTGCTAACTTGGACAACTCTACTGCCAGCTGCGCATGCTGCCGGCGGGTGAGCCGTACGCGGTCTTTGATCATATCGCTCGCTACTTTGGCCGCGCAGGCACCCAGCCCAGCGGCCAGCTCTAGCGAGCCCTCAGCCCCCGAAACGTCTGCGTCGTATTGCGCGGCCTTTTCGAGGATCTTTGTGGCAATTACGTGTCGGTCGTCAAAAACAAAGTTGTCGCGGAAAGTCTTAAAATGCGCGGCCGCAAACTTGACTTCTTCGGCGTTGCGCAGCGGCCAATGGCGTTCTTTCCCCCCGACGTCGCTCACCCAGACAATGGCAAACTCGGAATCAGGTAGGCTATTAATATCCTGCGCCGCGCTAGCCGCGACTTTCTCTTCTAATTCAGTGACCGCCCCGCGAATACCGAAATACTCGGCGGCTTGGTGTATTCTAGATTGAATAGCCGCAGCCTCCCTGGCGTCGAACTGCGCCTGCTTGTCCGCGAAGAAAAGAGCGGACATCCATGTTGCAGGGGCGGTATGGCACGGATAAAGTTTATGGCGCTGATCGGCGTATAGATGGCGTGGTAAATCCGCGGCACCACTCAGTTTTTCGTGCGCGGCATTTTTTACAAAGTCGGGCTGCGGATACAGAGTCGTAAGCCTGTGTGTTTCGCGGCCACTGACGTCATGCGCCTGATCGAGCGGGATGTTTGTCATGGGATTTCCTACCTGTTTAATTAGCCGCCAACACCACGCGATTGCCCTGTCGGCGTTGGGCATTGCACCTGACCAGTTGGTTTTTCCAGCCGTCGTCGGTTGTCCGCTGTGTCAAAAAAATACGCTACACCTGTTCGACGACGCAAGTACTAACGGTATCTGGCTGCACTGTAATGCGTGCTTAGCCCATGGAGATATCATAACGTTTGGCGCGGCATTATGGAATACAAGCCCGGATGTGGCGATCGCCCGGTTTATCGAATTAAACGCCATAAATGCCGCCGAAAAAGATAACGCGGTTAATGAATACGCCCGGACCGTCGAACGCGTCGAAAAATTTGAGCAGTTCTGGTTTGACGCTGAGGCGCAGATTTGGGGGCACCACGATGATATCATTGCCTGTCGCCTGCGGGAACTTGGCGTATATCCAGAAATAAACGCGGCTGGGCTAGTCGGCGTGGCGTACAAAGAACAGCTAGACACGCTACAACGATTTGTCCGCCGGCCATTGATAAACCCTATACGCGATAACGGCGCCAGCCTTGTATTCCCGTACTACGATCTTCCCGGTAGGTTAACCGGGTTTTTAATAGCGCAATACGACGAACAGTTTACGGCAAAACAAAATTTTATCGCCGTCAGCCAGTACAAAAGAAACAGGCCAGAAGCAGGATACTTTTTATTACGCACCGCGCTTTTGCCGGCAGGAGAGCTGCTAAAAAGCACGCAATTTATTGTCGATGACCCTATGTGGGCTTTGAGCTTGCAGTGCGAGATGCTGCGCCGCGGGCTGTCTCTTTTGCCGCTCATGGCGAGCTATACAGGCGTTGAGGCAAACAGCTGGGGCGGGAGTTGGTGCGCGTTTACTCCGGTGCCTCGTATTTTTCAAAGTCACGTGGTGTCGCCTGAATTGATTAGCCGCGCGGCAAATGCACGGGGCTACGTAACGGTAGCCGCACAAAACCAGCGCCTGCAAAAAAGACTTGCGACAAACGCAATGAGCCGCCTCGTGTCGCTGCGCAAAAACGCCGAGACGTGGCAGACGCGTTTAACCAGCACGCTTGGTCAAATGAACGAAATAGCGGCGCACTCATTTGCAACACGGCTCACAATTTCGACCGATAAACTTGTACCGTTTCTAAATAAAATCGGCGATAATTTTTCGCCGGGTTTTTCTGACCGCGTGTTGACGCACGTCAAGACGTCGAAAAATATTACGCCGACGGTGCAACAACCGTGGCAGCGAACTGTCGTTCCAAAAGCTGACGGTTGGTGGAGTGTTACAAATCATCACATTTGTGACGCAAACATTGTCATTAGCAAAATTATGCAAGCCGACGACGGCGAGAAAACTTATACCGGCGTCATCTACCTTAACGGCGAAGAAATACCATTTGCGGATAATGCCGTTAAAATAGAACGCGCGGGATTATTGGCGTACACAGCTGGCGTTGTTGCCGCGCATAAAAAAGTAATGCTGTACGACAGTCGTTGGAACAGCCGCAGTCACCTGATAGCGATAGCGCTAAGCAAACCAGAACTTGTATGCGTATCTAATTGTCTCGGGTGGGACGACCGCGCAAACGCATTTCGTTTCGCAAACTACGAGTTGGCGGTAGATGGTACGCCGTCAGCCCCCGCACAACCCAGCGAAAAAAACAAACACGTAGTTTTCCCAGAACCCGTGGCTGTTGCGCCGCCCGCGATAAGGCAGTTTCTAACACCAAGCCCCGAGAACGCATTTATATGGACGGTTGTCGCGGTAATTACAGCAGACCTGATTGCCCCAATTTTGCGGCGCGACTCAGCGGCGACCGGGCTTACCGACGACAGTTTTTTAACCGCAATCAAAATCGCTGAAACGCTTGGTTGCGCACATCAGCGTATTGATATTTTGCGACGATCAAATGCGTGCGCCGCCGTGTATGACCGCACAACGGCGCTAGACTGGCCAACAACAATTGCTAGCGTATTCGACGCCACCAGTCTAAGCCCAATAGTTCCGCGCTGCCATAATCGGCCTATACTTGCGCACTTGTCACCGCAGACGGCCAGCGTCGCGCCGACATACGGCTGGCAAATAGTCAATGGGACGGCGAGCCCGGCGACAGATTTTGCGCCGCTTACTTACATACTGCCAGCGTACATCCAGCGCACGCTCCGGCAGCGTATGCGCGTCAGCCTCACGCACCCGATAACTACCATAGCCGTGCTGGCAGATATGCACGCATGGTTGACAGAAACATACGGAAACGCGTTCCAACTTGAATACGCAAACAACCATCTAATTACGCAAAACTCGGCTGATACAGCGTTTTTTACGGCGTTAACAGCAGCCATTCAAAACGGCGATCTGTCGGTTTTGCCGCGGGCCCGAAATATCGGGCAGCCCGGAAATTACATAGTGCGTAAAAAAACGCACTGGTGGTTGAACCAGCGGGCAATTGATCGCTATTTTTATGATAGAAAAGCCATAGCCCCAAATTGGTCGTGGCTTGTTAAACTATTGGCGCAACGTGGAGTTCTCGCCGGAGAAGAGGCTGTACGCAATCTCCCGGGCATTCTTGTTGACAGTAGTTGGTGCGATCAATATTTATTACCAGCCGCCAATCTTGCCCGGGAAACTGGATAACTATGCGCTACTTTGAGCCTGCTTCGTTTCGTCGACACAGAGATGAGAAAGCCGCACGCCACGACGACGGATTAGACGATGATTTTATTGAAGAAGAGTGGCAGTTCGTAAACGATGAAGAAAACGACGACGAAGACAAAGATAGCGATTTTTCAAAACCAAACTACGTTTTCACGGACGACGATGACGAAGAAGACGACGAGGAAGACGAGGACGAAGAATGGGGTGACGACGACGAAGACTGGGACGAAGAATACGAGGACGAAGAGGATGACGACCCCGAATACGAAGAAGATTTCGACGACAACGATGACGAATAACGTAAAAATAACAGAACGAATTTGCTCGTTTTCAGACTGCGGGCGAAAAGTAAAAGCCGCAAATCTTTGTCAGCGCCACTACGATCAGTTTCGTGCCGGCGTACCGCTTAAAAAAATTGCTACTCTAGGAGCAAACGGTACGACATGTGTATTTCCCGGTTGCGCGCGAAAACCGATCGCAAAAAATCTGTGCAGTACTCACTGGGCGCAAAATAATCGTCGCGGATTTTTATCAATAATTATTAACGACGAGACAGAAGACGAACGCTGGTTGCGCTCGTTTGCCGTTGACCAAAACACCGGTTGCTGGAATTTCATAAAAAACGGTCGCGGCTCTGGTCGTGGCGCAAAGAAAAAAGCAGGATACGGGCAGTTTTGGTGGCGCGGAAAAAAACACATGGCGCACCGTTATTCGTGGGCGCGCGTCAACGGACCGCTACCGCCCGGCGTACAACTAGATCACGTATGTAGAAACCCGCGTTGCGTTAATCCAGACCACCTGCAAATTGTAACGCAGTGTGAGAATTTATTACGTATGAAATGCTGGCGCAATTTAGTCGCGCGCATAAAAGAGTTAGAAACATTTATCGCAGCGCACGGACTCAAAATACCACACGAGCACAAAAAGAAAGAAAATACTTGAACACGTTTTTGCCGTTACCGAGTTTTCGCGCGTCGGCGGCTGTGCTTGATAATAGAAGAACCGGAAAACAACGACTTGAATGCAAACAAACGCTTCTATGTTTAGGCGTCTCAGTAGGTGAGCATACACCCGGCAAACGCGGATGGCGCAATCATCCTGCAGTCCGCATGTGGGCGGGATATGAATTACAACTCGCTGTTTATGCAATTGTGATCTGCCGTGAGTGGCGCCGTCGCGGCTTTAAAGACACTCTTCTCGCGCAGTTTATGGATGTTTATCACAAACTCCGCCCCGAAACAGAGCACAATCGCTACCCACATTGGTTTGGCGACGCACGGTTTCACGCCAGTCATCGCAGCAACTTATTGCGCAAAGACTTTCGCCACTATTCGCGGTTCGGTTGGCGGGAGCCAATCGATTTGCCATACTACTGGCCCGCGGGTTTAATAACTGCCCCCATAGCATAATGATAATGCAGCTGATTTGTAATCAGATCTCCGGTGTGCAAAAGTGCGCATACTTAATTGCCGAAATGACGGACGGGCCGAAAATCTACTGCAGCGGGTTCGACTCCCGCCTACCGCGCTAATGTATACTCCATGGTTGGTCACGGAGGACCTGCCATGGAATTTGTTATCAAAATCAAAGACATCAACCGGCTGGGTCTGGTCGATGTGACGGCAATCATGACAAGATTGTCGTGGCCCGATTCTGGCAGCGACAGCTCAATTCAAAAAGAACTCGCTAAGCGTTATCTGCACGTCAATCACGCGCAGCCGCATCCAGAAATGGCGCTTGCGCTTATCTGGGTAGACGAAACACTAGCCGGCTGGGTTGGAACGCGCCCGTGGACCGAAAATTTCAAAGGCCGCCCGACAGTTGTACAAACAGTCGAGTGTTTTGTAGACCCCGAATACCGGCGACGCGGAATTGCAAAGCTGGGTCTTTTGGCGTTAATCGCTGATAACAAAATAGACAAAACAAAAATCGTCTCTGTGTACGCGCCAAACGTCGTAAAACTTGCGCAACAGTGCGGCTGCACATTTGTAATCTATTGCGAAACAGACGGCAGGTAAAACATGAAACGTTACCACGCTGAAAAACATATCATCGAACGCCGAATCAAACAGCGTAAACAGATTAACGCCGGTATGGATGCGTGGCGGCAAAGCCTGCAAGACGGCAAACCGGCGCACGTTATTGATGACGGCCACTATCGTAAAGCTTTGCGCTGCGGCGGATGCACTCGCGCGCGCTGTCAGGTCTGTCATCCCGAGAAGTACCCTAAAAGGATTCCTACGAGGCAAGAACGCCAACAATGGCCCGAAAACGAATAAACGATTTCGGTGGAAAAAGCGCGGCCGGCGACGGCAAGCGCAGCGTGCTTCTCACGGGGCACAATCTAATCAGCATGCGCTGCATCTCGTGCAACAAGCTCAACTATGTTGGATTTCTTGAAACGCAGCGCGCCGCGGCGCCGCGATGCAACGCTTGCGGTGGCGGGTTAATGGAAATTGAAGAAAGCTACAAACGCCGCACAGGTTGCTCGTACAAAAAAGCAGAAAAAGTAGCCGCAGCTAATCTTGGTGAAAAGCCGTTTAGCTGCGACACGTGCAAAACAAAATTTCGTTCAGCGGTAGCGCTGAGCATGCACGTCAAAGAAAAACACCCAGACGCCGAGCCAGTTGATGCGCGGCAAATGGAATTAGATCACGGTTTTCGTAGAAGGCATACTCTTTAACACGTAAGGAATTATCATGGCTAAGAACTTTGCTGATAACATTATCGCCGCAGCGGCGGCCCTCGCTGACGCTGTGCGCCGCGAGTCGGAGCTTGAGGACAACAGGATTTCCGTCAAGATGGCGGCGGTCGAGCGAATCATGAAGAGCGGCGACAATCCGCTCACGGGCAAGCCGCACAGCTTCAGCTCGGCGGAAGCGCTCGTCAACACTGATTCCGACTACTCCGATTATCTAGGGCAGTGCCGCGACGCTGCTCACGCGCGTATGATTGCGCGCGGCAATTACGACGCCGCGCTCGCTACCGCTCGTCTGGCCGCAGAGACGGCTTGAGGTAGTCATGTTCGAAGACTACGAAGACGAAAACGAAGAACAACCCGCGCGGCGTATTTGCGGGTCGATCGAAGATCTGCGCGATCACGTTTTAATCATGTTCGCCGGTTTTATAGCCAAGCTGCAGAACGAAGAGCCGACCGAAAGTGAATGTTCGCTTGAGTACCAGCGACAGTTTTTGGAAGTCTGGGAAGTCGAACAAATCGTGCGCGAGCTGTCGGACGTGCAAGCCGACGGCGCGTACGGTATCGGCGCCAACTCGTTCGAAGAGTACAAGACAAAAATGCTTCGACTATTTCGTGCGCTTGGTGCGCGCGTCATATCGAACGTCATGCGCGTCGGTGTGCAGCGCGGTTTTCTCGACGCCGAGTACGACTGCGAGAAAAACGATTTCAACTTCTCAATAACCGAAAAGGGAATGGAGCTTGTCAACTCTATTAATGACTCCAATGACGCTGACGGTGGAGAAACTTCAAGAAGCGATTCGGCGATTTGAGCACACTCAGACAAAGTACCGGCAGTTCGGCGCGCTCGACACTGAACCGGACGGCGTGTTTCAGCGACTGATTGCTGACGCGTTTGAAGGCAAAGAACCGGCAATACCCCGGTCGGGCGCCGGTTGGGACCTATACGACTCGTCTATGGATTGTACGGAAGCTGCGGCGGCGCTGGCTGACGCGGCGCGCGAAGTAATCGACGTTATCGAGAACGCAAAGATTCGTGACCACCGTCCGATGAAAAAATTTATCGAAGACTATTGCTGGCGGATTTTCTAGTATCCGCCGAAATAGTTTCGTCCGATGGGGTCATCCGCCCAGTCGTCATCTACGGGCGTCTCTGCCTTGACAGTACGCTCGCTTAACCGCGCTACGCCAGCGATCTCCGCGAAATTGGGCCACGCGTTATTCACGCTAGGTTAACAGCTTGCGCGAAGTCGTCAGTCAACAACGTGTTCCTTGTAATGGTATAAATATCGCCGCCTAGTCTAGACTCGGCTTTATTTTCAACCAACGCAAGAAAGTCCGACACCAAGCCCGGCGAGTCCTGCGACGACCAGTCATACTGGAAGAAACGGACTTGCTTCAGTTTGATCGCCTGACACGTGTACAGCAACGACCGCGTTTTGTCGAGGCTATAGTGCGCTCGATGATTGATTTCTGTAGGTGGTTTGAAGACCATCAAATCTTGGGATGCGGAACGAACAAGCCGCATGGCCATGACTCGCTCTAGGTTAAACCCTGCCTGCACCATGACTGTTTCGCGGACCGTGCCGGCACCGGTGTAATCGTGAGCGACAAAATCGCAATTAAACAAGTTAGACCAGCGCATACATTCAACAGCTTCGGCCAAATGATCGCCGCCGATAAGCAGGCGCTTGGCCCACAGCGTGTCGATAGTCCCATCCGGGCGGAACCCCAGCACAGCAAGCACGGTGAAACTAATACCTGCTTCTCCGCCGCCGCCCCAGTCGATCGCGAGAATGCGATGTTTGTATTGCGAGAGATTTGTAAAGCATTTAGGGTCTGGTTCTTTCTTGTTTTCCCAGTCTAGCACGCACGCAGCCTTCAAATCAGTTTCGCTGATGAGCTTCTGACCGGTATCGACGCTTTCTCCCATTACTTCGTTGTAGAACTGGGCTTGGGTCATATTCCCAAAACCCTCTCTCTTCAACAATAGAGTTGACCACTTTTCAGGGTCAGAGAAATGAAGCGGCAGTATCATCTGTGGTACGTGATACCCGGCAAATTGCCAGCGGCGTTCGGGATATCTATGCACCCACCGACCATGCCTTGGGCTGATCGGTTTCTGACATTTAGCGCAGACGGTGCCGGGATACTTCTCGCTGATATGAACGCTGTATGGGCCGATCATTTTATCTAAGTCATACTCAAGCGCTGGAATGCTCCAATGCTTGCAAGAGTGACAAGGTATAAACCATTCGGCCTGTGATGATCGTTTATACAATCCGTAAATTAAGTTATCAAGGGTCTTCGGAGTTCCTGTGTAATAACTAGTCGCCCATCTGGAGTAAGACATCGTTTCTTGAATGATTGGCACGTGATCGGGATCCATATCCTGAACTTCGTCAATACACACGCGGTCTGCAGAAACACCACGCACACGATCCGCATCCAAAAGCGCAAAGCTGAACAACATCATTGAGTTGTTCTTAAAAGATCTTTGCAGAACTGAATTCTCGGTAGTCGTGCCGCTCCATTGCGACTTCACAGGGGACTGATCGATAAACGGACGAACGTAATTATTTGAAAACCGCCGTATCTGTTCGTATAGCGGTGTAATGAATAACGTTTTGAAAAACGGGATAGAGTTGGCAACAACAACTCCGTGCGCTGCTAGGCTGGTCGATTTTGATACCTGACGTCCCGTACACCACACCTGATTTTTCGGCGTCAGCAGCCGAAAAAGTGGGGAAAAAGGCATATGGTTCTGAATACTGTACGGGCGTCCATTTAGATTCAGAACCAACGGCAAAATAGGTTCGAGTGATGGAAACGCGTGCTGCCCCGCGAGCTGCTGCAAAACTGCAGCGCGCGCGTGAACAGACTGCACATCCGTCACGTCGATAGAGATTAATTCTTGTAGAAGTGCTTGCACGCCCGTGGAAGGCATGTCAATTGCTTCAATAATTGTTTGATCAGGTTTATCCATGAACCACAATAACAGCGGTAGCGAGTCAGAGTTTCAATGGGTCGAAGACAGCCTCAAATATACGGGGCATGTTTTCGTTTACGGCCTCGCGGGACTGGCAAATGTGCTTGGTTACATGTGTCAAGTTGCTGCGGCGGCGGTCAAAGAAACAACTCGCAAGTGATCGGTGCGCGCTTGGGTATACTAAACGGTGACCCAAGCGCGTACTATTGGAGGTTATATGGCTAACGTCGGACGCTCTGCAAAACTGTATCAAGAACGCAAACAGCGTTACATTGAAGGAACCCGGCGCGGGCCCGGCCCGCAGGTTTACTTCCCGGATAATGCCGTGAACCATCTTAAACTTGAGGCGCCGTTGCCGCTACCCTACTATCAATTCAATTCTGCCGCGCCGGACACAACTCGTACACAGGTGTGGCCGCACGGCGACAGTCAGGCACCATAAATGTCGCAGTCAGATTCCCACGCAACTTTTTCAGGTTACGTTGCTCTAATGCTTTTTGCCGGTATTTGCTCAATGTCGCAGGTCGGTATTGCCGGCTTGCTTATGGCCGCTGGCGCAATCTATAGCGGCGCTTGTTTTATGAACGGCTACACTGCAAATCAACCTAAGCGCAGACGGCGATGACAATAACTGCTCTAGACTTTTTAGCGGTCACACTTGCCGCCGGGGCAATCATCGAAGTGTGGCATAAGGGGTCGCTGTTTGAAACGGCGCGAGCATACGCGCAAGCACTCCAAGATGTGACACCCTACAATACGGCAAAGGGAAAGCTTTTAGAGCTGATCAATTGCCCGTTTTGCAAGTCATATCACGCGCCATTTTACCTGTTTTTGCTGCTATTGGCAGGAACAGGAATTGGCGGTATGGTCGAGACTGCCATTCGCGTAGTGGTGTACAGTCTCGCCGCGACACGCCTCGGTAACGTAATCGACGGCATGCTCCCAAAAGAATCGCGCTACGCGCAGTAACAAAGGATGTTTAATGGATACGCCGCAGCAACCTGAACAGCAACCTGAAATTCAATCTGACCGTTTACCGTTCGACGTAGAGTTTATGCGGCGCGGAGAAGAATTCTGCAACGAAGTCATGGCTGCCGTGCCAGAATTACACGGTCTTGCCCTTGTGCCCTTGTGGACTTCGCAGCCAGAAAATGCGCCGCCCGGCCTTCTAAGTCTGCGCAGCAAAGAGCCGCCGTTCACCGCCAGCTTGCTTATGCTGCTTCGGCGGCTCTCGCTATTCAGTGTCGACGTGCACAAAGATCTTGTCGGACAGCTTCGGATGCTTGACCAGTACGCGGCGCATGTCGCTGAGCAAATAAAACAACAGAAAGAAGAACTGGACAAGCTTGTACAACCAAATGCCGACACCACCCAAAGCTAAAGAACTTGCCGCGCAGATCCCGCTGGACATTGGGCACGTAATGCTGCGCAATGTTATCAAAGACCAGATTGCCCTTCGCGGGCCAGATGAAATCCGCACCGTACTGCAAACGCAATACGGCGAACAAGTCTGGAATAGTGCGCAACTGCTCGACACGTTCGAGGTATCACACTTCGATCCGCCGTATGTGCACGTAATTCGCAAGGTGGACGGCGTACGAGGCACAGTTGCGTTCAACGACGATCCGCGTTTCTATTTCGCCTTTCGGCCAGAAAGTTTTCTCGAATGAGCAACGAACGCCACGAGTACACCACAGGCGCCGTACGCAGTGCAGATTGCGACGCGGTGCGCTACGACTTGATATCGCCAATAGGTCTTCGCGCATTGGCACAAACCTATAACGAAGGTGCAGAAAAGTTTGGTCCCTATAACTGGGAAAATGGAATGCCGGTGGCAGATCTACTAAATCATGCCATTGCGCACATCTACAACTTCTTGGGCGGAGATCGGTCTGAAGACCATCTCGGGCACGCCACGTGGAATCTAATCGGCGCGATCCACTCGCTTGAAAAGTGGCCCCACTTAAATGACGGAACACTGCGCGAGCAGAATTGCGTCGTCCCGCCAAAATACAACATTGGCGCGAAAACCCAGCCGAAACTCGCGGTTAAAAAGAAACCGCGACGCCGAAAAAAGTCACGCTAGTTGATTTTTGTTTTCGGCCGTGTATTTTTCATTTAGCCGCACACATTGTCGAAGTGTTTCGACTGGCGGCGCTTTAGGAGAGGACGCTATGGCCAAGGCTGAAAAGTTTGTGAGTCCGGCTAATCTGTGGGGGAAACCACTGCCGGGCGCAACCAGCAAGGCACCTGCAGAGAAAGAGAAGAAGAAGGAGAAAGGAGCCACACGGATGCGGTTCGCAACGCCAGAAGATTATGACGACGAGGAGGTCGACGCGGACGTCGACGCCGAGCTTGAAGAGGATTCGGTCGACGACGACGCTGCGTACGCTGAAGCAGAGACCGAATACGAAGACGAAGGTAATGAAGACATCCGCGAGACGGCAGCAAAACTGCCCGAAGACGAAATTGCGGATGCTGACGACGATGAAACCGAATATGCGCCAGAAGACGGCGACGAGGTTTCTGACGATACTGTCGACTCCGCTGTGGAGGCCGACGAAGACGATGACCCGGTCGAATCGCCAAAGGCGACGAAGACCACAAAAAGGAAGGTGAAGGACATGGCCGAGAAGAAGAGCGGCGCCGATCACATCCGCGAGGAGATCGAGCGTCGGCAGGAGTCTGGCGATTCGCTCCGCGGTGTTGATATCGTGGCAGCGCTCGCCAAGAAGCGTGTAACGGTCAGCCCGGCTCAGGTGAGCCAGCTGTTGAAAAAGGCGGGCGTCGCTTCTGGAAAGCGCGGCCCGGCGACTGCTGTTGCGGCCGGAGAAGAACGTAGCCGCGACGCGGCGCGTAGGAAGCACGCCAAGGCGGAACCCGCCAAGGTTGCGCCGAAGCGCCCGGTAGCGAAGGGCCCGACCGGCTCGACAACGCTGCCGATGGACCAGCTGAAGGCTGCCACGGCGTTTCTGGCGGCGTGCGACGGTTGCTACGACACCGCCGGAGAAATCTTGGCGGAGCACAAGCAGCTGCGCTCCATGATGTCTTAGTAAAGTTTTCCGCGGGCGGTGGCGGTCACGGACGACCGCACCGACGCGGATAAATATCTTTACCAATGGCGACAGAAGACGTCTGCCTACTTGAGCCCCGTATTCCGCTGCGTTTCCCGGGCGACGCTGATGAAATGACAATGCCGGCTGGTACGATCAAACGTATTCACGTTAACCAGCACATTATTCGCGACAATAAAAAGCAAAACATACGTGTTCCGCCGCTAACAATAAAATGGCGAAACAAAACGTACGCGGCAAAAAACGTAGACGTGCGCGGCAAGTCTTGCGTGGTCTACTCTCCTGACGCTCCGCTTGCTTGTGGCGCGCATGTCTGGGTGGAAACGCGCGCAGAGGTTGTGGCGTATCGATGACGCCATATACCGACGAGAGCAGTTTCGACGACGATCGCGAACGGATCTTGTCGGCACTCGATGAATTAAACGAGTTGCGGCGTAAACACGGCGAAATAATAGCCGTACCCGAAGTCGTTACGCTACACGACATCGCAGAGTATCGGCTGGACACGCCGCACGGTCCGCGCGTTTTTAAATCGATATATGACCGCGACGCTGCGGTCGCAGTATTAGCGTATTTTGCGGGCACTGACTACATAACGCCCGAGATA
>RGUK01000300.1 GCA_010027825.1 bacterium | reverse complement strand
GTGGCGGCACAACGCTAATGGTCTCTCGCCATTAGACGGCCCCACCTATCACCGGGCAGGGGGTACGGCTGAGGATTGCTTAGCTCCCACGTAAAACCAGCCCACCTAGTGACTGGCGCGGCAGGAGCTATAGGTCCTCAATAGATATGCCGTGTTTTTGGCAGATATTTAGCTAGGAGCAGATAGCTAAAAAAAAGCCGGCAGGGGAGCGCACCCCTGCCGACTCTTGGCGAATTAACGAGTCGCCACCCGTGCCGAAGCGACCAACCGGTCGCCAAAAGAATCGTTAGCACAAGAAACGCTCGTGAGGACAGGTATCACTACCCGCCTACGCTCTGCAGCCGTTTGTTAGGTCACAGACAGGTTCGCGTTGTACGGACGCAAACCTTTGTTATTTAAAACTAGTCTGGCAGGTCTTTCACCTGCATCACCCGCTCCCCTAGACGTAATGTTTAGTGTAGTCGAGTGGAATCACTTGGAATAGCCAACGAGGCCCGGGCGGGGCAGCCCGCTATTCCGCCATTTACCCTAACGGTTCCTGCAAAACATTTCACGAAAACTGCTCGCCCAGCCCTCTGCATGCACCTAGAGATAGGTTCATACACATGCTTCTCACGAGCGTTTCTTGTGCCAACGCGGGTATTGTAACACCCGAATGAGCTACGTCAACGTGTCGATATAGTGCTGCGTCGAGCACACATAACGCGTGACGATTTCTTCGGCATCACACCCGGGGCAGCGCTGGTCTAACTCTTGGACCAGCGTGCCCATCGACCGGCGGATATTTAACAGCGCGCGCCGAAGTTGTTTTACTTCGATCTCCGCATCTGTTTTATATCTCGTCCCGCTCTTGGTGTTTACTGTCGGCGCCAATGCTGTCTTCTCCTTGTTTACTACTTCCGTCCACCACTGGTTGTTCCAGTTCACTGCCTTCTGACTCGCTGGCATCTTTATACGCTATCAGCAGCGCTTCCTTGAGTGTGTCAATCAGGGTGTTTGCGCACGTGTCGATCACTTTACGCTGATACTCCAGCTTGTCAATCGTCTCGCGCATCTCGTCTCTGGTTTTTACCAGCGTCTCGGCCAGCTTGAGCAGCGATTGCGCCAACGCTATCGACAGATTGTCCACACAGTTCTCCTTTCACAGATAGGCTTTTTGGCCAACCAGTTCACCAACCACACACCAACAACGGGCTCTGCTGTTTCTTCGGTCATGTTAGTCCCACAGGGCTTGGTAGTACTTACCGAAGAGCGTCGTACCACGGCGGATACGCTCCTCGTGTGCTTTCAACCCGTCGAAATCGCACTTCACCCGCTTCATGTGCTCGGCGATGTTATCAATATCGGCCAAATCATCACGACCTTGCCAGAACTGATCGTCATGATCTGGGTCGTTCAACTGCTCGAACGCCCAGATCATCTCACCTATGATCCACTCCCAACGCTTTTCATGGTTCTGGTCGGGCGCGCAGCAATTCTTTTCTTCTTCGGTCAACGGCGGCGCAGCGCTGGACCGAAGTTCTTCCGGGACATCTTCGTCGTCAGTTAAAGGATACCCGTGCTGGGTTTTCTTCAACTGTTTGAGCAGCGGAAGAATAATCGGCGCGAGCGTGTCGTCTACGCTCCACGTGTCGTAGTAGTGGATCTTGATCACAACTTTCCGCTTGCGGAACCGACCGTGAAACCACTCGCAGAACGGACCTAGCCACGTCTTGCTCAACCACTCGCCGATCTCGTGACAGCGATCTTCAGAGACGCCAACCCACTGAAGCAAATCAGCAATCTGATACGGACCCCACCATTTGGGCGCTTTGCCAATGTAAACTTTCATGAGTCCTCCTTGAACCTCTGCCACTGATGTTGACAGTCTGGGCACTCCCAATACGACACGCCGTCGTAATGCTTGGGGTGGCTGTACGGCAGTTGGACGCCGATCAGCCTACTGAACTTGTATGGCGGCGAGTAAGACTTTTCAATGAGTTCCCGAAGTCCATCGTCCGACATAATTTTGCACCAGTCTTGCCCGCGCAAGACAGTAAAGATATCTCCAGCACACCAATCCGCGTCACACTCTGGGCAGTGGCCAAAGTGATCAAGCCGCGCCGTTTTCTCATTCAACAGCATTGGTTGTCTCCTGTGGCTTCCAAACGACAAACCTATCGACACCCGGCAAAACGTTTAACGTTCTACCGTTGTCCCACTTGACGCCGATTTGTTGCCAGTCCGCCGGACCATCCAGCGAAAGATATACGATTGTCCCCTTCAATCCTGCTGGCATACCCTCTTCAACCGGAATTATTTTTGAGTTCGGGTTTGTCATGGGAGCCAGCAATTTGATGCGATCTCCGACTTTCAATGGATGTACCTTTCAAAAAAAAGAAAAACCGGGCGGGCCCTTTACGTTCCGGCCCTATAACCCAAGACGAGCTGCAGCTCTTCTTGGAAACCCTCCACGTCGAAATCCACGCCGCGAGATTCCCGCAGCGGTCTTCGATTGGTAAGGGATACCCGGTTAGACAACGGTGCGCTCAGGTATGCTAGCTGTCGCTGAATAGAAAGCTTGGGCCGTGGGCATACCATTTTGGCCTAGTTTTTTCTACTCCCGTTGTGATGGAGGCGGCGGGAATCGAACCCGCGTCCTGAGATGTTTCAGTTCAGACGTCTACGTGCGTATCTGGTGAATTTAGTCTCACCTGAGTGTCACCCTACCAGCGCGGTAACAGTACAGGCCAGCTCTGAACAAATTTAAACTAGCAGGACAGAGCAGTGAGCTAGGCGAGTCGGATTTGGCGACCGCTAGACAACCCTTCCGACTGGGGC
>RGUK01000299.1 GCA_010027825.1 bacterium | reverse complement strand
CTGTCGTACCGTCGCCGAGTTGGCCGTAGGTATTATCGCCCCACGCCCAGAGCGTGCCGTCAGACCGAATTGCGACGGTATGCGACTGACCGGCGGCGACAGCTAACCATGTCGACGTGCCGATCTGTATCGGTGCGGCACGATTTGTTCGTGTATTATTGCCGAGTTGCCCGTTAGCGTTGTAACCCCAAGCCCAGAGCGTCCCATCGGCCATAATTCCAACAGTATGTGCATAACCACACGACACAGTTAGCCACGTCGCTGCACCAATTTTTGTTGGCGTTAATCTGTTTACTGACGTGCCGTCACCAAGTTGCCCGTTAGCGTTGTAGCCCCAGGCCCAAAGCGTATTATCTGTTCTCAACGCACACGTATGCAAATTACCGCCCGAAACTGTTTTCCAGTTTGTCGACAGATTAACTTGCGTCAAGCCAATTTGCGTTAAAGAGGTTTTAGTACTAGTAGTGCCGTCACCAAGTTGGCCGAATACGTTATATCCAGATGCCCACAACGTTCCATTTGTTTTTATTGCAAATGTGTTTGAGTTGCCGCAAGAAAGAACACTCCAATTGGTCGCTGCATTTATTTGCGTGGGAACCAGTCGAGAAACGCTCCAACCATTACCCAGTTGTCCGATAGTATTCGCGCCCCATGTCCAAACCGTGTTGTCTGTTTTGATTCCAACAGAAAAATAAGCACCCGCGGTTATAGCTCGCCAGTTATTTGCCCGACCGATTTGTACCGGTATTGGTTTGTTGCTAGTCGTGCCGTCTCCGAGTTGGCCGCGATTGTTGTATCCCCACGCCCACAATGTCCCGTCTGTTTTAATTGCAACACTAGTGTAAATACAACTTTTAACCGCGGCACTCCAGTTTGTCCCAGCAATCTGAACCGGTATTGATTTGTTAGTTGTCGTAGAGTCGCCAAGTTGGCCATAAGAATTAAAACCCCACGCCCACAACGTCCCGTCGGTTCGAGTGGCTAAGACGTAATATGTCCCAACGGTTACGGAGCGCCAGTTTGTCGCGGCCCCAATTTTGGTGGGAGTCAATTTAGCAACTGTCGTACCGTCGCCGAGTTGGCCGTAGGTATTATCGCCCCACGCCCAGAGCGTGCCGTCAGACCGAATTCCAACCGCGTTATACGGACCGGCGGCGATTGCTTTCCACGTTGCAGCGCCAATCTGAGTCGGCACGGTTATGTTGTTCGTGGTGCCATTGCCGAGTTGCCCGTTAGCGTTGTAACCCCAAGCCCAGAGCGTTCCGTTTGTTTTAATTGCCAAACTGTAGAGTCCGCCGCATTCGACGGTTTTCCAGTCAGTCGCTACACCTATTTTCACTGGCGTTTGGCGCGTCATGGTCGTGTCGTCACCAAGTTGATTGCTGGCGTTGATACCCCAAGCCCAGAGCGTGCCGTCCGTTTTAACAGCGATCGCGTGGCCGTCGCCGGCGGTGACGGTTTTCCAATCAGTGGCGGTTCCGATGCGTGTTGGTACCTGCTTGCGGACACCAGTACCGTCGCCAAGTTGGAACGATGCATTGTCGCCCCAGCCCCAAAGAGTGCCGTCTGTTTTAACGGCTAATGAAAATCGTTTGCCGGAACCAATCGAGTCGACAGCGGTAAAATTTGACACCTGCGTCGGCGTAATTTGCGTTTGCACCGGCCCGTTAGCGAGTGCGCCGTCAAGGTTGGAACCCCACGACCACAACCCGCCGCGGACAGCAGCCGACAAGTTATGAAAAACAAAGTTCCAGTATTTCATGTTATGTCATATTTTGCAGGGCGGATCCGTACCAGTTTGCACCATCCGAAATAAACGCAAAAATATCAATTTTGTTTACACCAATTGTTATCACTGGTGCAGAACCAGCAGACCATTTAACACCAATAAACGACGCAGTAAACGCACTGCTTTGCGTAATAATTAGCGACAAATTTCCGGCTTGCACGGGTGCCGGCATTGTAAACGTACAGTTTGCCGATAATGTCACTGTTTGTACGTTTCCGTTCAATAACGATAAAGTTCGTGCGGAACCGGAGTTGCCAATTACATATTGTTTGTCAGAACCTGCTGGGCCCGTAGCACCAGTAGCACCAGAAATACCAGTTGCACCCTGAACGCCCTGCAGACCTTGAATACCCTGTACGCCCTGCGGCCCTGTCGGACCGGTTGAACCGCGCACACCCTGCGGACCCGTCGGGCCAAGTGGGCCAACCGGCCCGGTCGCACCAACAGGACCCTGCAATCCGGCTGAGCCAACAAGTTCAACGTATGCGTCTGAGTCATCAAACCAGGAATACGTTTTATTTTCTGTAGCGTCAACGTACAACACGCCATTAACGCCAATAGCCGGGAAAGCCGCCGCTGTTTCGTAAATAAGTGCTGGCTCGCCCTGCAAACCAGTTGCGCCCTGTACACCTGTCGCACCGGTAACACCAGTTAAACCAAGCGGGCCAGTTGCCCCGGCCGAGCCCGCCACACCAGTTGCACCCTGTACACCTGTCGCGCCGGTAACGCCTTGTGCACCTGTCGGGCCAGTGACGCCGACGGCACCTTGCGGGCCGCGAATAGGACCGACATTCACCCAACTAGAGCCTGTCCAAACAACTCCGTCGCCTGACACATAACCGGCGGGTGTGCCGCTAGGAATTGTATCTCCGATAATCCACATATCACCAACAGTCGGCGAAATAGCCGGGGGCCAAGAAACTGCTGTGCCTTTAATAGTTACGCCAGAACCCGCTGGGCCTTGCACGCCCGTCGCACCCTGTACGCCGGTAGCACCAGTATTACCTTGCGGGCCCGTTGGGCCGCTAGCACCCTGTACGCCTGTCGCACCTGTTTGACCCGGCGGGCCTATTTCGCCCTGCGGGCCC
>RGUK01000298.1 GCA_010027825.1 bacterium | reverse complement strand
AATAACCTTCTTATTGATGGCCCAGTAGTTGATGCCTAGGTTTCCCAGATGCGACAGCAGGAAATACAGCGACTCTCGGGCAGAAAGCAGCTGTTCTGAAGTTAGCTCTTCTGCCAACTTCCCACATCGACGAGCACCATGGTCAATTAACTTTTGAACATTAATGACCGTGGTTCCGACCGTACCCGAGTAAGCCATTTGCTAATCTCCAAGTCACCAGCCCGGGCAATTCCAACGCCTCATTGACGCCCGTGCGCGACTTCCTTTTTCACTTTTCTCTGCAACCGGACCCATGCGAGCGCAGAATGAATCACGCCTCGGACCGCCTTGCGGCTGCGGAGCCTTTAGATTCGACCCCGTCTCACGATTATACTTTTCCCTGCCCTTCGCCGTAAGCCCAGCACCTTGACTTGCAGGCAGTTTTTCACCGCGACCAATAGCCAGACTGGGACCGCCTTTCTTCATCTTCTTATCCGCAGAGACAAACTCTTTACCCACCGTTTGCGGGATACCAACTTTTTTTGCAAACTTAGGGTTATGAGCCACCGCTTCCATCAGATTGTGTTGGGCTTTGGACTTGGAGGGCATGATTAATCCGGATTCTTGATAAGAATGCCGCCGGCATACAAACTCACCGTGAACGGACCGCCAGTATTTGCTTTGACGCAGAACTGAATGTCAGTCTTTTCAATGTGACCAACAGGCACAGTAAAAGGAACTTCCTGTTTTTGTACGAATGTTGATTGGCTCAACAATGTAATAAGACCATTGTTAGTGCCGCTATTAACTTTGTTGTACTCCTGAGCAGTCATGTAGTTGCTTGAAGTAAAGCCAATGCTTGCGTCGTACTGAACATACGACAGATAGAACGTATAGCCAGCCGGCACGGTGTAAATCGACATTTGAGTCTGACCGGCGCCAGCATTGATTTTGGCGTACACGGTGGAACTAATTGATGCCGTGATGTTGCCCGTGTTGGTGCTGTTCAACATGGACATCTGGTTGATGCGCAAGAACGAGTTAACCGTAGTGACGTTCGTCGTGCCATTCAATGCGATGGTTTCAATAATCGGCACAAAGCCAGCGCCGAGACCCTCAATCACAACCGAGCGGGTTGTATTGTCAGATGCAGAGTCGCTAACCAAAACCAAAGGCGCAGCGGAAGCCGGCGGCACATACAAACCACCAGATTGAGTTTGACCTTCCCACATTGGGCCTTGGGCGGTGCTGCCAATAGCAGTGCTATACCCAAAAATTTCAACGCTTGAATGGCCATCAACTTGACCGCGAGCCACTTGCAAATCAAACGGCTCATAGGCGCCCTGACGAGTGGCAGAAGAGTAAGTTCCCATCTAAATCTCCTAAAGAGGGAGGGGCCGAAGCCCCTCACCCATTACTTAACGCGACCACCCTTTTTATAGGTGCCAGACAATTGGTTGATTGACACAGGCGTCGGAGGCCGCTTGCTACCTTGCGGCATTTTCTCCGGACGACCCGAATCATTCACCGAGCCTCCAGTAGCGTACTTTTTGGTTTCCTTGGGCACAACCTTGCGAACAACTTGGCGCTCAACTTCCATCATTTGATTGCTCGGCTTCATCTGCTTTGCAATCTCCTTTTCGTACATACGGCGCTCTTCATCACTCATGTAGCCCGGACCCAAAATTTCCGTAGCGAGCTGGCGTTCACGCGGCGTGACGGGGGCACTGCCAGACATACCTCCGTCAGCAAATTTTTTTGCTTTGCCGCCTTTCTTGTAACCACCTGCATTGCCTAACTTGACGCCACCAGTCATGGTATTGGTCTTGCCCGGAGGAGTGGTCGAGACATTACCCTCAACACCGCCACCCTTGGCATAGCAACGGCCACCCTTCTTATAACCACCGGCGTTACCGTTTTTGACTTCGCCGGTCTTGCCGCTGGTCTTGCCGGTGTACTCAGCAGTGTGCATCATGGTGTTGTGATACGCACCACCTTGGTCTTCGGTGTTGATGATGCCGCTCTTTGAGAGACCGCCTTCAGCCATTTTGACCTTGCCGCCCTTCTTGTAGCCGCCTTGGCCCATGGCAACGCCACCAGTAGCGTAGCAATCGCCGCCTGCCTTCATTTTGGCAGCACCGCCCTTCTTCAGACCCTTGTGGGCCTTCGAGGCCGGCATCGACTCATGCTGCTTCAGCTCCTTCTCGGTCTTCTTCATCATGCGCATTTCTGCCATGTGCTCTTTGCTGGTCTCGCCACCTTCCTTGAGGCCCATCATCATTGCCTTGCGGCGGGCACTCATCGACGGCTTCATTGGAGTGCGGACAACAGCATTGACAGCAGGACGACCAATCAGCGCCGGGGTGCGAGCCAGAGCGCCCAGAACACCACCGTCCATCATCTTCTTGCCAGCCTTATGGCCATCCTTGGCCTTCGGCATCGTGGCATGACCACCCTTCTTGAGCTTCAACTCAACGGTCGGCTCAGTGGTCATCATCTTGACCATCGGTTTGAACTGTCCCATTACTGCCTCCTATTAGGCTTGGGTGACGCCGAGGGCGCCAACGCGAGTAGCGTTAGGGCCGACAGCGATGGCTGGTAACAAGATTCCCATCACGGTACGAACGATACCGTTCGACGCAGTGGCAGGGGTGTATGTACCGCGAACGTCACCAGTAGTGGTGGTAGCAGTGTTGGTGTCAGCGGCAACAAATTGACCGCCATCTTGCGCCAAAGCGTTGTTGCTCTTAACACTTGCCACATAGGCAATGTTAGGAACACGAACCGGACAACCCAACACGTTGGTTGTGCCAACAGTCAGAGCAGTACCAGTAGCGCCACTCACGCTCACAGAAGTGACGAGGTAGAAGGCTTTCAAACCATTCACAGCGGTGCTTACA
>RGUK01000297.1 GCA_010027825.1 bacterium | reverse complement strand
ACTGGGTTGATAGCTCGGCCGGTAAAGAGGGCGGTTATTTTCTCGCCAAAGATCCATCACAAATATCTATGGGTGAAGTTGTTAGATTTTTTGATGGTTTTCTTGCTCCGATCCCCTGCGTATCGATTAAAAACTATGTCCCCTGCACCCAGGAATCTGTTTGCCGCTTTCGGCGCCTCCTTTTGGAGATCCGGAACTACATTGCCCGCGCCATGGATCAGGCATCCTTGGCCAAGGTGATGTTGAGTTCACCCGTCCTTCCCAGCGAGATTTTCGCCCTCCAGGGTGTCAACGGGGACGGGATTTAAAATTAGGTCTTAATAACGACTTTTTTAATCGTATATGACAACAGCGGAATATCATTGGATCGAGGTGATCAAGGAGAAGTTAAGCGGACTTCGATTTGGCCAAATCCTGATCACTGTGCACGAAGGTCGGCCTGTTCAGATTGAGCGAACAGAAAAGACCCGGCTCGAACCCTCTTCCAGCAAAACCCAATCCATACGGGAGGATTAAAAAACCCCAACACCCTCGAAACTAGCCCAAGCGGATCTGACCGGACCACCGGAGGAACCCTTTGCCAAAAACAAAAGGAAACCTCCATGAACAACAACCTCATCCAACTGTTCGTCAGACTCATGATGCGCTTTGGCATCTTCATCTTCGTGACGACTCCCCTCCATATTCTCCATGCGCAGAACTCGGCGAATCCCCAGGACCAGACGATTCAGGAGCAACTCGAAGCCATGCGTAAAGAGATCGCCGAACTCAAGCGCAATGCGAACCGGGCAAGCCCTAACACAGCAAACCCGAATACGGAACAGCAAGGCACGGGTCAGAATATTGGTGGAACGACTACCCAAGAAAGTCTTCTCGGTGGCGAACGCAGAAGCATGAAAACCCCTCGGGACGACCGACAAGGGGCTGCGATCCAGGCACCAATTTGGATCATGAGGCACGACTGAGCGTAGTTGAGAGAAAGGAAGAGCTGATCGAGGAGGATCTGGCCAAAAAAGCGGCCACAACTCCAATCGTCTCTTTCAATGAAAAGGGGTTTGTTGTGAAATCTGCCGACGGCCAACATGCCTTGCGCCTTGGCGGACTGCTCCAACTCGATCAGCGCGAATTCTTAGGCAGCGATAACGATGCGAATAATGTGTTTCTGGTACGTCGAGCACGAGTCTACGCGTCAGGCACGATTTGGAAGTATATCGATTTTCGATTTCAGCCGGAATTCGGCTTGGTGGACGCGCAAAACACTCGGACCACTGCGTTCATTGCGGATGCCACCCTGAACTTCAACGTGCAAAAAGAATTTCAGGTTATGATTGGAAAAATGAAGCCCCCCGGAGGGTTGGAGATGCTACAGGCAGCTCAAAATATTATGTTCATCGAGCGCGGACCACTCCAACAGCTTCAGCCCAACCGCCAGCTTGGTTTTATGCCCAACGGACTGCTTTTTGATGATACCTTAAACTGGGCCGTCGGAGTTTTTGCCTCCGCTCCCGACAATTATAGCCAGACCATCGACATAGGGAACGGGTATGGAGTTACGGGCCGCCTTTTTGCCCGGCCTTTTGCCAATGATGCCGACGAGTTGGCGGGCCTCGGGTTCGGTGTGTCAGGATCATACTCCAACCTCGATGACTATGCTGTTGGAAGCACCGCGATTTCGAACGGTCTCAATACCTATGCCTCCGACCCGGGAGTCGTATTCTTCAGTTGGAATAGTGCTGCCCAGCGAAATGGCGCCCTGTACCGAATTATTCCCCAAGCCTACTACTACTGCGGCCCTTGGGGAGTCATGACGGAATACGTCGTTCAAAGTCAGGGTCTCTCTCTAAACAGCGGAAACGCTACTCAACAACGCCAGATTCGGGATACCAGTTGGGGCTGGCAGGCAAACGTTACCTATAACATCACGGGAGAAGACAACACCTTTGACAACCCGATCCCTGCGCATAATTTCGATTTTTTCCAGTCGGAGGATGAGGACGCTGTTGGACTATGGCAACTCGGGTTCCGCGCCGATCAAATCCAGCTGGATAGCGATCTCTTTAGACAACCCACTCCAGGAGGCTCAAATACCTTCGTTGCATCAGGGAACGCTTCTCAGAATGCACGTGGCTTTCACTCGTACACATTGGGCTTGAGCTGGTGGATGAATCCCAATGTCCGCTTACAACTGAATGCCACCTACACCCTTTGGGATTACTCCAGCAACTTCGGATCAAGTTCAGTTGGCGGCTCTCCGAATGGATCTGGAAATAACTCTCCTGGACCAGGGAACAACATCTCCAACGATGAGATCGCTTTCGCAGCTAGAGTCGGCTTCTCCTTCTAAAAAACAACCAAAGGAAAATACACATGAAACATAAACTCACCCTCCTCGCCGGACTTTTAGGTCTCACCGAACTCCTCAACGTCTCCTACGACCCCACCCGGAAGTTGTATGAGCAGTACAACGAACTCTTCCGTGCCCACTGGAAGAAAAAAACAGGTCAGGATGTGAAGATCAACCAATCCCACGGTGGATCCGGCAAACAAGCCCGCTCCGTTATCGACGGGGTACAGGCCGATGTGGTCACCCTAGCCCTCGCCGGGGACATCGACTCAATCGTCACCAAGGGAAAATCGGTGCCAAAGGATTGGCAGGAGCGGTTCCCGCACAACAGCACTCCCTATACCTCAACGATCGTCTTCGTGGTTCGTTCGGGAAACCCCAAGGGAATCAAGGATTGGGACGATATCGTAAAGGACGGGGTGACCATCGTGACGCCCAACCCGAAAACTTCGGGAGGTGCCCGCTGGAACTACCTCGCCGCCTGGGCTTATGCCGAAAAGAAGTTCAATAATGACCAGACCAAGATCAAAGAGTT
>RGUK01000296.1 GCA_010027825.1 bacterium | reverse complement strand
ACTTCGTCTAATAGAATCTTTGTTTCAACGCATCGAAATAGACGCTTCTGTGGAGCCAAAAGGCAGCTGGTTGCTTTCTTACTCTTTAGAGATCACCATTGCAGCTTCGGTGTATGATCGCGTGATTAATTCCGTGCCCTTCCAGTGCCAGGACGATCGTGCGGGGACTTGTGGCTTCTAGCTGCTGCCGGCTCTTGCAGATTAAAGATGGCATTGACACGTGCTTGAGCGTGTGGATGAATACGCAGGTAGCCGATGGTAGTGCCCTGTTCGTCCATGGTTATAGCAGTGCACTCGGCCGGGGTGAAAAGGTAGCCCGCGATAATGGGTAGGAGCGCTGCCTCGCTTTTGTTTGTACAGATGCGTTTGGCACAGCGGTAATCTGGCTAAGTCTCTGCTGAGGTAATGGGGCGTGAGACGGGCTTACTGCTAGCCTCGTGGTGGCGCACAGGGAAGAGGATCCAGCCACGCTGCAATGCTTTCAGAGCTTGCTCGAAGCTGCCCTGGGCGTCTGCTATTGCGTCGATTATGACTCCCTCTTCCTTGCTTGGGAAAGTAAGTGTCAGCCCTGCTTCCCCTCGCACGCAGGCCGACGCAAGGCGGATCTTGATATCGAGCACTTTACAGAGGGCTACGATCAAATCGCTTGTGTCCCGAGGGGCTGGTGTGAAATAAATTTTTTCTACCGTCTGAGTTTCCGAGCGTTCGCCGCACCGTCTCATCAGCCGTTGGGTAGGCTCATGCATTGTCTTTTGTATCAGCTCACTAGCATGTTTTATGAGTGCTGGCATAGTGCTAATGCCAGCGCCTGCAGGTGCGTATCTGCCCTCGGCTGCGGATATAATGGATGGAAATGCAGCACATACGACGGCAAAGGCGATAAACAGCTTTTTCATAAACTCCTTTTTTAAGAACGGATGAAATGCTCTCTAGGATAATCGATCTGTGCTGTTTTTGAACAAAAAATGAAAAAGCGGCCGTCCGGAGGGACGAGCCGCTTTGCAAAGTGCTGTTAGGAAGAGATTATAGTGGAAGGCCTTGTGGGCAACCCATCGCTGCGGAAATAGCCTTCATTTCATCATCAAATTGCTTCAGGTTTGGAGCAATTTTGTAACGCAGGGCTGTTATCTTTTCCGTATACGCTTCGGCAGAGAGCTTCTCTTGCTGGTATTGCTCGTTTAGCGTTTCCATGGTTTTCATGAATTCTTCGTTACCAGTAATGAGTGCAAGATCGTCTTTGTATTTGGCCGTCAGAGAGCGGAAAGCGTCTTGCATTTTCTTTTGCGCGTCTTCATTCTCGTTAAACTGCTGGAACTGCTCGAGTTTGGTTGGATCAGCAGACATGTCCTTCAACCATGGGGCTGTTTTCATCAGTATCTTCTTGGTCTGCGCAGCTGTTGCAATTGCTACATGGTCTGCTACATCGCTGGTGCTCATGCTAACAGTGCTGGTGCTTGCTGCAGGAGTAATGATAAGGGAGGTACCGTCGGTATGTAATTTAACGGTGCTACCTTCACCAATGTTGAGCAGCTCAAGAATGGCGCGATCAAGGACGAGGGCATTACTGTTGCCGTAGCGAACAAGTTTTTTAAGCATGTTGACTCTTTCGGAGTTGAAGTTTGTTGTTGTAACGTTGTTTTGTACGTCGTACGAACAATATATTATACGATGTAAAATATAAGTCAACAGTGCCCCGTAAAAATATCTTAAAAAGTTTTACAAAGTAAAACGGCGCGTAGAATCCTACGCGCCGTCGCCAAGATAGCCAAGGGCTTTTAGGGGTCACTCGCCGCGGCCATCACCATTTTGAAGGTCAGTGGTCTGGATGATTTCCGTAGTGCGGATGGCCACCGTGCTTCGGACTATCTCGCCCTCACTTTCCTCTTCTTCCATCGAAGATGTTCCCGTTTCCCCTGCCGAGCTGCCACCGCGCGACATGCTGTTGCTGCCTCGTGATGAGCTGCCGCTCAAGCTGCCAGTGCCTTCTGACTCGCCCGAAAAGCTTGAACCGCGTGACCCGGTGGGACGACGCGTGTCACCCTCGTACGAGGAGCCACCGGATGATGGTCCGCTCCCCGTATACTGGTTGTGGCCTTCAGGGTTGCTGCTGCGCGAGCCTCGGCCAGCGGAACCGGAAGTGCCACCGCGTGAGGAATCGCTCTCGTGAGAGGACGATCCGCTGGATGTGCCTCGAGAGGGGGTGCCGGACGTATACTGGTTGTGCCCCTCAGGATTATTGGAGCGAGATGTGCTGCCGGTGGAAGAGCTGCTAGCGCGAGAGGTTGAGCTGCTCTGCCCGGCCTGGGAGCCTGAGGCGCCGCCAGTATACTGGTTGTGGCCCTGGGGGTTGTTGCTGCGTGAAGTTCTGCCATCGTCTTGAGATGAGCTACGGCTACTTGACGTACCACTGGTACCGTGTGATGCGCCTGTTGAGCCTTGGCGGCCCGTCTGTGAAGACGTTCCGGCAGTGTGCATGGCATTGCTTCGTTTGTTAGTTTTTGTAAACATGGCGTTCCTTTGCTGTTGAGGGTTGCTCTGTTTAACATGTGTCTAGTGCGCCGCACAAGCGCATCATGATGCATCACAGGGGGCAAGTCAAACGGGGGGCAAGGCGCCGAGTAGGAGAGAGTTTTACGTTGGTTTTACAAAGACGTGGACGGCGGTATGGCTCTTTTCAGCCCGAATAGACAGGGAACAACGTTTGTGAGGTTTGTTGCAGCACAGCAGACCTTCAAAACGATTAGAAAAATCTTGTATTTCCCATCCATGTTGTTCCATGGCGCGCGTGTAAAAATCGACCACTTTTGCGCGTGGTAGATGGCCCTCATAGAGGAGATAGTCGCCGTCCAAGCCACTTTGCTTGGTGGTGCTGCTAAAGCC
>RGUK01000295.1 GCA_010027825.1 bacterium | reverse complement strand
CCCCCTCCCAATCCATAGCTATGATCAGCGGCGGCATCTTAAGCCGCTTAGCCTCTTGTTGGAGCATGTTTGTAAGTTTCCTAATCTGCCCCCTATTGCGCACGTGGGCAGCAAGTAGCATCACTCCTGCCGGCTTGGTCGCCCGAAGCCATTGCTTTAAGGCTTGATCACTACTGTTTTCTGGCAGGGTTAAAATAAAAGACTGACCTATGACCGCTGCCTCAACAGGCACCCAGCTCAATAAAACCACAAAAACCAGCAAAAATAGACGTTTTTCCACAGAAAATCCCCCTCAAATCTTTCGATTTTGAGTCTAAAAAAAACCACTAGCCCAGGGAAGAATAAGAAGAAAGGGCCCTCTTCCTGGCATGCCCAAGCATATTTTCAGACTGAATTTAATCGAAAAAAGGGCCTTTTATGAGGAATGCGGCTTTTGCGATAACAAGCAAATCTTGGTAGATTGACAGAGTAACCAAATTATCAAATAGGAAATACTGGATAGGGACAAAGAATATTATGATTAGTTTAAGAAAAGTAGCACTTGCAGGGCTCGTTATGTTCAGCCAAGCGCAGGCTGCTCAAATTCATTTCACCGCAGTTAATAATCTTCCAAATTCAATTCACATCTCGATTGTAGAACTGACAGAAAACCTCTCCTACTGCGACCAAGGTCTTGTAAGCGGAGCAATGTGCAGAGAGAGTGTTGCAGTTGATGATCAGCTACAAAGACTGCAGTTTCGCATCTTCGTAGAGGTGGAAGTTGCACCACATGACAGGCGCGGCACATTTGAAGACCTCGATGTTGTTCTCAGCCAGGACATCCCTGCCTACATCACTATACAAGCTACACCCCCTCAATCGGAAAATGGCCGCGAGGCACTAGCAAGTGAGCCAACAGCTGAATATATCTCACGTTTGATTACAATTAACCAAGAGCCGTACCAAGAACAAGACTAAACTAGTAGCTGTTCATTCATTAAATGAGAGGTTTATCCATGATTTCATCACCTAAAAAAACTACTTTGCTGGCGAGCTTGCTTGTAAGCTTGGCCGCAACCCAGGCTAGCGCTTTAACAACGCGCCAACAGCAAGCTAATCAAGTTAGAAAAGCCGTAATCCTCAGCCCCGTTGCGATATACGCCGGCTTAGGGCTTGGCTGCCTTGTATCACGCATGGGCGGATGGCGGGCGCTATCTCCGGTAACCTTGGCGCGACGAGCAAATGCTCGCATGGCACGCTTTGTCCAATGGTCAACAGCATGCAATTCGATCAAAATGGCACAAGAAGCCAGAGAAGATATTGCTCAGATGACACGCCAAGCAAACCAGCTTACTACATACGCTGCAAAAGCTCGCCGTGCCCAAGAAAGGCAGATTGCACTCATGCACAATCTGCAAACAGCTCAAGCTGCAGCTGCGCAATATGGAGCCCCAGGTTCCAGTGAATTGCTTTCCAAGGCGATAACAAACGCAAGAACAGCTGTACTCGAGCACGCAGAGGCAAATAAGGCACTACTTTCTATGTACACACAGATGGGTGTTCCTCGCTGGGAAGGACTTGCAAGCCGCTTGCGCAGCAAGGTCGCTACAAAACAAGCATTCGCACGCCACCATCTTGGTCTGGCACGCACCGTAGCAAATGGTCAGTGGGTTAAAGATAGCAGCGATTTTCTCAAGGCTGAAGCTAATTTCTCCATTATTGAAAAGCCAGCTGCTTAGGACAACTTTTCTTGACGGGGGCTAGACAAAAATCTTGCCCCCCTGCGTATTTTGACGGGAAATGGAAGGTTAGCATATGAAACTGAAAACACTTGGCCTTATGCTGATGATTGGTGCCTTGAGCAGTCAATCATCCCTCGCTAGCACTCAAAAACAGCAACCAGCCTGGTGGCGCTCCACGCTTTCTTCGCCGATCACCCTGGGGGCCGCAGTAACTGCTTTAGCAGCAGGGGCCCTATGCTTTAAGGCTCATCGACACGGCGTGATTGATGCCATCAGAAAAAATCCTGCTTTAGTGCGCAACCATTTATCAAATACGTATCGCAAGCTGCCAAGTGCCTTGTCTGCCGAATTCACGAACCAGCTGATTGCCAACCCCACGGCCTGTGCCTCTCAACATAGCTGCCTGTTTGCCGCCAAGGCATTCACAGCTGCGAGCATGCCCCTGGTTCATGTCTGGCGCCTACCAGAAAGTATACACCGCGTACGTCAGGCTGCATGGGACCACTATCA
The DNA here is from genome assembly GCA_010027825.1 of bacterium. Next base: position 650 of record RGUK01000295.1, on the reverse strand, counting down.
TTTTTACTCAAGCAAAGCTCGGACCTGGTGGCCACCAGAAAGTGAACACGAAGAAGCGGAGTACCTAGATGCTCGCAAGCAAGCTGCTGTTTATCTTTTTATAGCTAAACAAGCCGAGAACGGGAAACTTTTCTCTTACGAAGAAGCTGCAAAGCGCGTAGGCAACATACAATAAAGAAAGAAGGCCCCACTTTTCGAGTGGGGCCTTCTTTCTTTATCTGCAGAACCTGGGCGTCTTACACCATCGCCAGCAAGAGCGACAGAATCGACATCAGTTTGATAAGAATATTCAATGATGGCCCCGAGGTATCTTTAAATGGATCGCCAACGGTATCGCCAACCACCGCAGCCTTGTGGGCGTCTGAGCCCTTCTTGCTGCCTTCTAAATGACCAGCTTCAATATATTTCTTAGCGTTATCCCATGCACCACCGGTATTCGCCATGGTCAATGCCAAAATCGAGCCAGTAAGCGTTGCGCCGGCCAAGAAGCCACCAAGCGCCATCGCGCCTTGCGCACCAAAAGCAAATTTAATCATGATCGGAGCGCCAATGGTAATGAAGCCCGGCAATAGCATCTCACGGAGCGCTGCGCGCGTTGAAATGTTAACGCATTGCTCGTAATCCGCTTCCGCTGTGCCTTCCATCAGGCC
>RGUK01000294.1 GCA_010027825.1 bacterium | reverse complement strand
TGAAGACGAATGTTCAGAGCACCAAAATTATGAAAGTCAGTTTCAAGCTCCGGCCCGTCCCAAATTTCGTACCCCATCGAAAGGAAGATACGTTGTATTTCTTCCACGAATTGGGTGTAGGGATGCAAATGGCCCTGTTGGGCTTTTGAAAGCTCCATGGTTACGTCAAAAGACTGGGCCTTTTGTAGCTCTTGGGCAGCGATAGCTTGTTGCAAAGCTGTTTTGCGTGCTTCGATTGCCTCTTCGGCAGCTAGGCGAAACGCTTGCAGTTGTGGGCCGACATTCTTCTTTTCGTCCAGAGGAAGATCTTTCATCTGGCCCAGGAGCTGTGTGACAGAGCCTTTTTTGCCCAGAAAGCTGACACGGATATCTTCCACATCCTTGAGCGATGAAGCCTGTGCAAGCTGTGCGTGCAAATCAGATTCAATAGTTTTTATGGTAGTAAGCATGTTATTTCGCTTCAGGTAAAAATCCTAAGCTATCCTAGCAGGTTTTAGCTGTTTGCCTAGAGGCGACGTGAAGTCGCTTAGCGCAATTTCAGCGTCAGCAGGGTGCAGAGAGCAAGCACGAGTGAAATGATCCAAAAGCGAATAACGATCTTTGTCTCTTGCCAGCCAAGCAGCTCAAAATGGTGATGAACTGGGGCCATGCGAAAGATACGCTTGCCCAAGAGCTTGAATGAGGCCACTTGTAAAATTACTGAGGCCGTTTCCATTACGAAAATGCCCCCAGAGAGCAGGAGCAAGAATTCTTGCCGGGCCATGAGGGCCATCAAGGCAAGGCAGGCGCCTAGGGGTAAGGAACCAACATCGCCCATAAAAATCTGCGCTGGGTGGGCATTGTACCATAAAAAACCAAGCAGAGCGCCAATCAACGCTGCTCCTATCACCGCTAACTCTCCTGTGCCTGTGGAGGGGATGAACAGGTAGGTGGCAAACTTAGCATGTCCTGCCAAGTAGGCGATAATGCTAAATGTGGCAAAATTACAGATGAGGGGGCCAGTAGCAAGGCCATCAAGGCCATCGGTTAAGTTTACGGCATTGCTTACCGCTATCATAATAAACGCTGCCCACGGGATAAGCAGAAGCCCCAGCGTAGGGTGGCAGTTTTTAAAGAAGGGGAGACAAAGAGCGGTTTCGGGCTTGATTAGGACGTACCAGAGGCTGGCGATGCTAGTTGCAAGCGCAATTTGGAGGAAAAATTTTGAGCGTGCGTAGAGGCCTTTCCGGTGAAAAATTTTGCACCAATCGTCCACAAAGCCAAGGGCACTAAAGCTGATGAGGCACAGCCACATAAGCCAGATGCGCGGATCAGTCCAGTTGCACCAGAGAAGGTTAGCGATCAGGCAAACAAGCAGGATAAATAACCCGCCCATGGTGGGGGTATTATTTTTTTGCTGATGAGAATCAGGCGTCCATTCGCGCACTTTGCTCCGGAACTTTCTTTGGCAAAAAGAAATAAAGGGGCGCCCTAGCAAGAATGCTGTAAAGAGGGCGGTGAGCAATGCTCCCATCGCGCGAACGCTGATGTAGCGGAAGATATTTAGCAGGTAGCACTGCTGTTGCAGGTGCAACGCGAGGTGGTAAAGCAACGCGAGGTGGTAAAGCATGGAACGTGTATCCCTTTAAAAATACAGATTGTTTTCAAAAAGAGATTTAAGTATACCATGGCTGATGTGCTTTACCACCTTGCGTATGTCGTTAGGCACCCACCTGCTCGCCTGGCACGCGATAACGTGCGGCTAGCAGCGTGATAATTTCTGGGTCTTTTGCCAGGAGCGCCTTGAAGACCTCGGGGTTGTTTCGCGCCAGCTCAGCCAGCTCCTGGGCTGGTGTTGTGGGTATCGGCGATGCTTCAGTCTGAGGGCGTTCAATCAGGTGTGCTGCCCAGCCAAAAGCTGCTGGTACTAAGGCGGCCCAGACTGCTTGTTCCAGTGAGGTGCCTCTTTGCATGATTCTTCTAACAAAGCTGTTTTGTTGTAGCTTGGCTGGCAAGAGCCATGCAATCAGCGATTCTGCTTGCTGGCGCTGTTGGTCATTCCAGTGCGCAAAGGCATGCAGCACGGTGCTCATACCGTCCACTACGCTGACAATAGCTGATTCTTTCAAGCACAAGCGCAGCAGCATGCCAGAGCGCTGGGCGCGTACCAATGTTTGCAGCGATTGCATGGTCAGGTGAACATGGGCCAGGTATGCCCCATTGTTCGGTTGCTGCTGGAAGAAGACGCTTGCCAGACGCTCGTATTCTTCAGTTAAGCTGCGCGCTTGTGCTTTAAATGTTTCATAGTCCGTATGTCGCCCTATCCATTGGGCCAAGCGTTCATAAGTGGAAAGTTTGCCTGTTTTCACGGCGTGAAATTCGGGGGATGCAATAAGCGCTTGGTGAATGGCATAAAGTTCATACAGCATAGGTGTTTTGAAGGACATGTATGTTCTTATTGTTCCAAGCTCTTTTTCAATCCTGTTGAGCCAATTATCGGCATAACTAAGGATTCGTTGCGCTTCGGGGCCGCAATCAGGTTTTCTCTGGGCAGCTTCAATCAGATTAATTCCTTGTGCTACCAACTCTTCTACTGGCTCAAGGATGACCGTTTGTTTGCTCAGATCCTTGGGTGTTATTTGTATAAGGTTTGCGTACTGCTTAATGCACTCAGTCCATGTGCGAAAGATGGCCGTGTACTTTGACCAGGCGCTGCTTAATAAGATTCGTTCAACCCTGCGTTGCTCAGAGATATTCAGCCAGGAACGGCCGGTGCGCGTGCACCTTTTGTAGGCGCCCAATACGAGCTGTCCTGGGTTGCCAAGATCAACTTGGTCTGGGGTGTTGTGACCATTGCAAAGCGTTTGGAAGGCAACGCCGGTAGCAAAAGCTAATTGCTTGA
>RGUK01000293.1 GCA_010027825.1 bacterium | reverse complement strand
TGATAGAGCTTCAGCATAGCCCCATCTCCCCCTGGGAGATTCAAGACCGGGAATCGTTCTACGGAAACATGATCTGGGTGGTCGATGCCGAACCCTTCATCGATAACTTTACTTTAAACAAAGACTATGGCCACGGGGCCTATAGCTTTCGCTGGAAATGGCCCCGCACCAGCTGGCAATCAGCTCAGTGCCCCATTTTTCTGGATCTTGGCCATAGCTTGTTTCACCTGAAAAAGATCCACTGGAGCGGCAGGTGTCGGGGATGGGGTAAAACTCTCCCAGGAACCTTTTCTAGTAGGGAGATGCAATTGGTTTTTTCTTAATGCAGATACGCCTCAACAAAGGGAAGAGATTTAGAATCTTTTTAGTTTTTACTACTTCATTTTTGAAATACTCGTTCCCGATGCCAAGCAAGGTACATTAGGTGTTTTGAACTTAACCACCTGAGTTTATTTTCTTTTGATTGATCCATACCAAAAAGAATAAGGTCACGCTTTTGAAGCTTTTTTGAATACATAATACTTCCCTGGTCATCAAATGATATGAGGCCGGAGTCAAAAAGAGCATCAAGGTTTGCAGCGAGGAGAAATCCATTAAAAACGTCCAATCGCTCGGCATCGGAATCGCATTTAGCCCATGGTTTGGCATGACTAGCGCGAAGTAGTTCGGAAATAGCTAAACCCGTAACAGCACATGCCCCACCCCAGTAATTCATGAGAGCCTCGCGGTAAAGATCTTGGCCGATCCTTTGCTTGACGATCCTCAAAGCTTCGGTGCCTGAAAAACCAGCTATCTCAATATCAGCTACTTTAGTGGCGTATACATCTGCGGCTTGGGTTGGCAGGGACATGGAAAGTTGAGCCGCACGCCATAAGATATTGCGTAGTTCAAGCTCACCCGAGACCTCATAGGCGCCGTCTGCTCGTTGCGCGAAACTACGATTCAGCTCCACGGGAGAAGGCCCAGAATGAAAACAAACAAGGAAAGCTCCTTTAGGGTCATCGAGCTTGCGTATGACCACCTCTGCTTTGTGTCTTGCCGAGAAGAGAAAAACGTTCTCGGAGGTGCTCTCGCGCACGTTTTCCCATCCAGTGGCGTAACCCGCTCTTTCGACCGAAGCTCTATCTAAGGGATTCATAATGAGGGGGCAACAAAGCAGCGGTCGCAGCGACAGGCGTCACAGGTTCGTTCTTTAGTTTCGGGTAATGTCGCAGGGCAAATCCGACCGTTGCCAGCGGTTCTTGCCATGTGAATGTGCCTATGGTGCTCAAGAAAATTCACGTCCGCCTCATCCGAGGTAACGCCGCCGAAAGCGGAAAAAACGATCCGCGCAGTTTTCGGGACCCACTCCCGACGCTCAGAACTTGCAGGATCAAGGGTGAAGTTCACGACCCACAACTTTGGATTTAGCAACCGGGCGCTGGAATGCCGTGTGTACACGACGCAATCAACTTGCCCTTGGGATTTCTCATGCACCTGCCTAGCAAGTTCATTGGCGAAACGCACATACTTGGTTATCTCTCCAACGTGAGAGAATCGAATAAAAGCGCGGCGGGTCCAACCAGTTCCTCTCAAAGCACGCACTTCGGTTAGTGCCGATTGGACGGCTCGCTTTGTATGACCTCTTAGGGCAAGCATAACGGCTTCCCTGATCAACGAGGTCCCATCCTCGAATTGTTCGGCGACAAGGCCGTTGATCACTCCGCGAATAACCGAAGCCGGTGCGGCATCCAGCACGTCATGCGCGTAGCACGCGCCAGCACAAAGCCGAGTTGGCTTACACGTAGTTAGAGGCATCCTAACACTTGTTCCTTGTTTTTTGCTGAAGCCGTAAAAACACCCCATCTCTAGCAGAGAAACGGCGTCATCGAGATGACTTCTCTTGAGCGCTACCGCTAACCTTCTCTCCAAGACGATACGGAACTTGAAGACAACTGCGTGGGCAGACTCTACTAATTTTCGGGGGCTACTCTTACTGCGAGACAGCGCAGCTAGAGCGAAGTAGTGTTTTAGCTCTCGCTCAAAGGCAGATCTCAGTTTCCTAGCGTCGCTAACTCGGGGAATTGACGTCTCGTGCCGCACATACTCTTCAGCTGTCAGCAATGTGTGCTCACGCTCCTCAGATGTGTTAAGACGACCCACGGCAACTAGGCTGGCTCATATTCCATGGCTCGCATGATTTCTTTACCGATGGCGCGCGCGAGCAGTGGTGGCACTGCATTTCCGACCTGAAGGTATTTCGACTTGAGGCTTCCCACGAAAGCCATTTTGTCCGGCAAGCTCTGCGCGCGCGCGCATTCCCTAACACTCAGGACTCTGTCCTGCTCTGGATGAATGAAACGCCCCCAATAAGGGTATGGCCTTGTTACGATGGTATTAAAGGTTCCAGACCACCATAGTCGACCAAACCGATTTTCATAACGCTTGTCGTTGTGCTTCGCCAGATTGCGAGGCTTAAGGTGTTCAGGCAGATCCAACCATCCTGCCCCAGGGCGTTTGGGCACTGCACAAATTCTAGGTAGCATGGCGGGGCCGTGGTTTTCGGCCTGGTGATCGTGCAGCTTGCTGCAGTTCTGCCGCATGTCCTTCTGGTAGGTTGATACAGGTCGTTTCTCGTAGTCTGCTTTAACTCGTCCACCGCCGTTGGGAATTCGTGGAAGGTCGCTTATCGCATCCCCGACAGTCGTGTGCGGTGCAAGTTGAGAAAATAAGCTTTCCGCGTCGTGAGTCGGTTTGACAACGTTAGCTCGAAATGCAGTTGCCCCAAAGAGCGTAGTTCGGGGAAACAAATGGGTCGGTTCAGGGAAGGACGGAAGACTCTCACCTTCTTTTGCAGCGACAACAAAAACTCTCCAACGATTCTGAGCCAGACCGTAAAATC
>RGUK01000292.1 GCA_010027825.1 bacterium | reverse complement strand
GCTTCTCCTAGGGCAGCGGCCGATGGGCAGGGTGGTTATCAAACCATTCGTCGCTATCTGGACCAGCATAACTTGTTGGAGGCTGCTGCTATGCGTGCTGACGGTGCTGGCAATGCGGCGATGCGCAACGGGGTCGTTACCCAGCTGCTAGGCTGGCGCGATGGCATTGACGCTCTGCTTGCTCATTTGGATCGAGAAGCGCAAGGGGGACAAGATGTTGACCACCTGGAAGGTGAGGCAGCCCTGCTGCTATGCCGATAAGGCTGTTGTTAGGCACTGATGCCAGAGGGCGGGGAACCCCGCCCTTTTTTGTTGTCTAGCCAGGGGCACGGGATCGGGGGCGAACGTGGTTGGAGCTGGCTGCTGATTGCATAAAAGCTTGAATCGGGCTATCTTGTCTACCACAAAAATTACCAGTCTAGTTACCTTACCAGCTGAGGGGGGTTGCATGTCATCATCAAAAGCAACACTTGATAAGATCGTATCACTCTGCAAGCGTCGCGGCTTTGTCTACCAGTCGGGCGAAATCTATGCGGGCTTGAATGGGGTGTATGACTTTGGTCCCTTGGGGGCGCTGCTCAAGCACACTATCAAAAACAAGTGGCTGGAGCACATGATGAGCTTTCCGGAAGAGGTACTGCTGGTTGACGGCTCCCTGCTGGGCGGGGCAGAGATTTGGAAGGCCTCGGGGCACTTGGATAACTTTAGCGATCCTATGGTTGACTGCTTGCAGTGCAAGAAACGCTATCGGGCCGATGATGTTGACCTGGAAAAAAACTGTCCTCACTGTGGCAACAAACAATGGACGGCGGTACGGCAGTTCAACTTGATGTTCAAAACTGAGCTGGGTGCGATGGCAGATGCTACCAGCGTGGCGTATTTACGACCTGAGACAGCACAGGCTATTTTCATTAACTTTAAAAACGTGATGAGCAGCTACCGCGTTAAAGTCCCGTTCGGGATTGCTCAGATAGGCAAGGCGTTTCGCAATGAAATAACGCCAAAGCAGTTCCTATTCCGCATGCGTGAATTTGAGCAGATGGAAATGGAATTCTTTTGCAAAGGCGAGGATGCTGATCGCTTCTTCGATCTATGGGTTGCGCGCCGCAAAGCATTCTTCATGTCGCTAGGCTTGCAGCCTGATCGCGTGCGCCTACGTCCTCATGCGTCGGATGAACTGGCTCACTATTCCAAAGCGTGCATCGATGTTGAGTACGAATTTCCATTTGGTTGGAAAGAGCTAGAGGGGATTGCTAACCGCTCTGACTACGATTTGAGCCAGCACAGCAAGCACTCTGGTAAAGACCTGGGCGTGTTTGACGAAGCAACCAAGAGCTCGTATGTGCCTCATGTGGTGGAATGTTCGGTAGGCGTCGACCGGTTATTCTTAACCCTGCTGTTTGACGCGTACGATGAGGAAGAAGTTGATGGCGAATTGCGTACGGTGTTGCGCTTTCATCCTGCCATTGCACCGTTTACGGCGGCAGTTATGCCCCTTTCAAACAAGCTTGCAGAACCAGCTGAAAAGCTGTTCTTGGACCTTAAGGCTAAAGGGTTCCGCGTTCAATTTGACGATGGTGGATCGATTGGCAAGCGCTATCGCCGTCAAGATGAGATTGGTACACCGGTGTGCTTCACCTACGATTTTGACAGCGTTATTTACGTCGACTAGTGGCAGGTTAAAAGAGGACCTGCCCTCTTCGTCCAGAACGAATGCACGTGGTAGTAAGAGCGGGTTGCCTGAAATAAAAAGTAAGGGGCGCATTCGTAAGCGCAAAAAGGAGCGGAGTGAAGATCATTCGTCGTTTGTATGATTGGATGGGAAGCAAAGTTGGTAGCCGCTGGGCCGATGCATGGCTAGCGGCTCTTTTTTTTATTGAATCTTCAGTGTTTATCATTCCGGTAGATCCCCTGCTGATGCTCTATTGCATTAAACGTCAGCGTAAAGCATGGTACTACGCGGCGGTTGCTACTATGGCCTCCGTGGTGGGGGGGCTATTTGGTTACTTCATTGGTGCCGTCATGTGGCAGACCGTGGGAACCTGGATTGTGCACCACCTGATCTCGCCCACGGTGTTTCAAGGCGTAGTTGCCCGCTATCAACAGTATGAGGCATGGGCCGTCTTTATCGCTGCATTTACGCCGGTTCCTTACAAAGCGGTTACCATTTCAGCTGGCTTTTGTCGCCTGGATGTACTGCAATTTGTTCTATTTTCTTTTCTCGGACGGGGCTTGCGTTTTTTCCTGCTCGGTGGTTTAATTTACCGCTTCGGTGCACAAGTACAGGCCCTTGTTGATCGCTATTTCAACGTGCTGGTGGTGCTTTTTATGTGCATCTTGTTTATGAGCGTTAAAATTATTCTCTAAAAGGATAGTGATTATGATCGCCACAAAACGTTTTCTGGGACTTTTGACCTTAGTGACTTTGCTTGGTGCGTGCGGTTGGATAAAATCGGAAGAGAGCCACTTCTTTGACAGTACTGGCAAGCCACTCCCAGCTCTTAGCGCCGTTTTGGATGCGACAGGCATACATCATGATGGAACGCGTGGTGATGTAATCGCCAAGACCCAACAAGCCTGGCTGCGTCCAGCGGGCGTTGAGCGTTTCAACATGACTGATCCGTGGGCAGAGAAGCATGATCAAATTAAGCCGCTCTGTAAGCAGCTTGGGTTGATTGACCCTGTTATGCCAGCAGCTAAAATATATGATATTCACAAAAAAGAAAAAAAGGATTATTTAGATGACGGCTTTACCCCTAATATTTTAGCTGAACCGTTACCTGAATATATTGGCAACAAAAAACTAATACCAAATGAAACTTATGTATTAGTTGGCTATTATAAAGACGAAACTCATTTAGAATGGATCAATGGAAAGCGT
>RGUK01000291.1 GCA_010027825.1 bacterium | reverse complement strand
GAAATATGTCCCCGATGGCAACCGCATCCTGCTCGACCCGAAACCAATAACCAAACAACGCCTATTATCAATTAACGTATAAATCATAACAACATGAGAGGAACACATGAACGCGTTCGAAGTAGTTACCGCAGCGCTACGGGCAGCGAATCGTAAAGTCAAAATCCAAGGCAACAAACTCGTTGCACAATGCCCAGCGCACGATGACAACAATCCGAGCCTGTCAATTGCCTACGTTGACGGGAAAGTGCTTTTAACCTGTTTCGCTGGCTGCCATATTGACGAAATCCTCACAAGTTTGAACCTGACAACTGGTGACCTATTCGACGAGCGCATCATGTTCGAACCCAATGTGGTTGACATGGCACGCTACCGACTCAACCTAGAAAACGCATCAACACCACAACCAGCCACCGAAACAATCAAAACCGTAAAAACACGACTGTCAGACGGCAAAAAAACCTTCCGCCAATATCATTACAACGGCACCGACTGGGTTATCGGTTTAGGCACAACACAACCAGTGCTATACAACCTGCCACAAATCACAGCCAACGCCCAACACGGCGGAACAACCATTATTTGCGAAGGCGAAAAAGACGCAGACACATTCAACCAACACAACAAAAACCCAGACCTGTGGGCAACAACAGCACCCATGGGCGCAGGAAAATGGCGCGACACCTACACCCAAACACTCAAAGGCAACACCGAAATATGGATCATCCCAGACAATGACAAACCCGGACTAGACCACGCCAACAAAATCATTCAAGCACTCACCAACGCCGACATCCCATGGCGACTGAAAACCGTCAACCCAAACTGCAAAGACCTCACAGATCACATCAACGCCGGCTACAGCCTTGATGATTTGACAGACAACAATCAACTCGCTGAGCAAGCCAAAGCCGAACACGAAGCCAACCAGTTAGCCAAAGCCATCGCCGAAGAACGAATCAAACAACAAGCACGCGACCATGTACGCAAAGAACTAGCCGAAGCCAACGCCTCACACCGCTACGCCCTACCCGAATTCACCACCACACTCACACAAGAACTACAACAAACCGACGAAAACATTCAATACTGCATCGACCGGCTATGGCCCTTAGGCGCAAACATCAGCCTCACAGCCACATACAAAGCCGGAAAAACATCAACCATCAACAACGTTATAAAAGCATTAGCCGACGGCAACAAACTATTTGGCGAATTCGATATCAGTCACACAGGCAGAATCGCCATGCTCAACTACGAAGTCGCCGGCAACCAAATGCGGCACTGGCTACGCGAAGTTAACATCGACAACACCGACAACATCACACTCATCAACATGCGTGGGCACACATGGCCGATGACCAGCGACTATGTAATCAAACAAACAATCGAAACGCTCGGCATGCTTCAAATCAATACCCTCATTATTGACCCACTAGCCAGAGCATTCGTTGGATCAGGAGATGAAAACAGCAACCAAGACGTCGGAATCTTCCTCGACACCCTCGACTACATTAAAGACCAAGCCGGCATCAACAACCTACTCATCGCCGCCCACACCGGCAGAAACGCTGAACAAGGCAACAGCCGTGCCAGAGGAGCATCACGATTCGACGACTGGGTAGATGCCCGATGGATGCTCACCAAAGACACAGACGGGCAACGATGGTTCGAAGCCGACGGTCGTGACGTAACCATTCCCGAATCACGCCTCGACTGGGATGAAACAACACGCCAACAAATAATCAGACTCAACATTGGTAAACAAGAAACCAGCCGAGGAACCATCGACGAACAAATCCTAGCCATCTTCAAAGAACACCCCAGAGGCATCGACTCCAAAAAACAACTCGAACAATTATGCAAAGACAAATACGGTGAAGGCTTCGGACTATCAAAAACCTACGCCCACAGCCCATTGGCAAGGCTTGTCAATAATGGTCTCGTAATGGAACAAAACGGACATTTCTATTTAGTAGAAAATCCCTTCTATCAACCAATTACGACAGTCGTACGACCTACGACGAAAAAGTCGTAGCACCTACGACGATACGACCGACCCTATAGAGGGTCGTAAGTCGTAGGTCGTCGGCAACAAACCTACGACACCACAACAACAAAACCAAACAACCCAACAATCGCGTATCATCACCACCACAACCATCATTGATAGAAAGCCGGTGAGTCAATGCCAACCGAACCAACAATCAACGGCTCAATCCAACTATCAATCCGATTCGCCGACACAGCATTCGACATCATCATCGAAGGCGACGCCTACAACCCAACCGTCGTTGACGACATGACAAACCGAATGCGTGAACTCATGCGTGTAGGATTAACCACCGCCATCGACCACGGCTGGACATTCCCCAACGACGACGACGACACTGACAGTGAGGATGCTTCGTGAGCGTTAACGAAACCGACCCAGCCGGTGAATACAACATGGTCATACGCCAAGGCGACACATTCAGCCGAGGTGTCACAATCACAACTAACGGCACTGCCTACAATCTAACCAACGCGTCAGCCGCGTTCACTGTCAGGGCTGCTGAAGATGCAACAGTGCAACTAGCATTAACCAACGGTTCCGGAATCACACTCGGAGGCACAGCCGGAACGGCACTCATTACCGCCACTGCAACACAAACAACTGCCATTGAAGCCGGGGTTTACACCTACGATTTCACCGTCACTGAAGGCACAGCCGTAAGAACATTCCTTGTTGGTTCATTCACAGTCCTAGGGGCTATCTAACAATGGCTATTAGTGTCAGTGTTACAGAAACCGTTATTGACACAACAGTGAACAACACTGATGTCACTGTCGCGTTAACGGAACAAACAACTGATGTGGCGTTGACTTATCCGGGGCCGCAAGGAGCGCAAGGCGATTCAGGTGTTGTGTCGGTCACGTCACCGATCACTAACACTGGCAC
>RGUK01000030.1 GCA_010027825.1 bacterium | reverse complement strand
GGTAAACGGAACGAAAATCCGTTGTCCTAGGCCACTAGACGATGGGGCCGCCGCGACCTAAGTATTGTTCGCGCATTCTTTCTTTTCAAGCTGCCGTTCTTTCTTCCAGAAAAGACGCTTGCCGAACGGCTTCATGTGCTTATTGCAGTCCATAGTTTTTGGGCGTACGTGAAGCAGTCCGCGTTTCTTTGTGGTCATGTTGCTCCTTTGATAACAAAACCAATGGGCCACCGGGGAGTCGAACCCCGCGTTGCGAGTTAATAAGACTCGCTTGCCAACCGGTTTCCGCGGCCCGCGTGGGCGGGGTGCCAGTAGCTTGGGCTACTACCAGCACCCCGCCGTCAGCGAGTCTACGCTTCAGCGGTAGCGTTTGCACGCATACCACCGGCCATCCCTGCCACGCGCGACCCCTTGGTCTACAACAGCTCTGCCGCTATTGCTGTAGCAGCAGTTTCCCAACGCCTCTTCGGGCGTCGAGCCCATGCCGACGCCTTCATAGCCGGCGTTCCCGCCGTGATGTCCCATGCGGCCATTGCTGGCCTGCAGCTCTGCCACCCCCTGCGCTGTAGCCGTATGACCAGCTCCAGCATAAGACGTAGCATATGAGTAAGACTTCACAGGAGTCGAAGCTTGAGGTGTCGTGTAGTAGCGTCGGTGTCGCGGGGCAGCATGCGCAACGCTGACAAGAAACAACGCGACGACTACACACATGAGAAAACGGAACATAACGATCCTCCATGACCATGTCGCGGGTGTGCGCGACGTAAGAAGAAACAAACCCCACACCGGGTTACACAAAAAACGACCAGACTGCTTTTACGCCGCCATCAACTTGCGCCGCTTGGCGGCCGCGCGGCGAAGCTTGACAGCAGGAAGTCCGCGGGGCCGGCACAAGCTGTACTGCACCGCCGCGGCCAGCAGCGCGTTGGAATTGCGCTGCGAAAACACGTATCCGCCGTTTCGGTCATTAGCCAGAAACGGATTACCCCGCCACTTGTCGGGACTCTTCGGATACTTCTTGACGCGCTCGTCCAGCCACGCCTCAGCAGCGTGCTGCCGAACCTTGTAGAACGTGTTCATCGCCATGGCCCGGAGGCCGAGCGTTCTACGATACACGTTCACCTGCTCGTAGATCTCCCGCATGAACGACCGACAACCGCAGCCCTTGGGGGCCACAAACTGGATCTTCATCAGAATCTCCTTCTATCATCCCTGAACTTACAGCTGTTACGCACAGCTGTTTCCCATAGAAATCACCGTCGCGTAAAGACGATGATTATTCGAATCGGCCGCGGGCCTTATTCGTCGGCAGAGAGCGCGTCGAGATCGTGAATGATTCGACGCATGTAACCGACAGGTGGCATCGGAGCCCAGCTCTTGGCGCGCTCAGCGTCATAGGGCTGCCAATGGGGCGCATCACACGCGTCGACGAGGCCCCACTTATTGTTATGAAAAAGGTGCGGACACAGCTCGATGTCTTTGTTGCCTTTTTCACTTTTAATTGAATTGGGTGTGAAGCTGTACTTACCGATCCCGATGCCGATGTCGGGACCGAAATAATAAACTTCCTGCCCTTCCTGTGGCGGGTCTTTATGCGACGACCGCCAACCGAACCGATCTTCTTCTGCCATGCTACCTCCGAAACAATAGCCGCAAAGGGACTCGAACCCCTAACCCCCTGCGTGTAAAGCAGGTGCTCTAACCAATTGAGCTATGCGGCTGTTTGCGTGGCTGGTTGAGAAGGCAACCATTTACCCAAGCCCAACACCTTGCGAATGCGTTGGCACCACGTTTATGCAGAGTTAGGGCCGGTGGGACTCGAACCCACAACACAGGGATTTTAAGTCCCTTGACTCTGCCAATTGGTCTACGACCCCGTGCGCACCAATCGTCAGACGGGTGCCGGATCGTTTACCTCGTCTAGCCACGCGGGCTTCGGGTTCTTGTTGGGGTGTGAGATCCAACGATACAGCTCGCGCTCTGTCGGGCTGTGCGTGCCCATAGCGTCGCGAATCACCATCGATTCCCGAAGCTGCTCGAAAACCCGCTGAATGTCCAGAAACTCACGATATGTAAGTCCCTGTTCCAATTCACGCTCACGCGCGAGAACCGTGCGCAACTCGTTGAGATGCACGTTTATCCGCGCGTTGTAATATCCGGCCCGCCGAGCCAGCTCGTCATCGTTGTATGCTGCTGCTGCCATTCCAGACGTACCTCTTGTCACCAATTTGGCACCACCACCGCTGCCCATCGTTCCAGTAAATGGGTGTCACAGTCGGGGATGGGGGTTGCACCGCGGTCGGAGCCGGATGCGCCTTCTGATACTCTTCATAGCTCTGCCACGCTATTCCTGCAAGCATCAGCAGCGCCGTCACCAAACCGATCACGTTGCCCTTGATTTCGATACCCTTCATTTCAAAACCTCCTTGTTTGGAAATGATCTTTAAACAACTCCTCCCAAAATCGCGGACAACTTATACGTTGCCGCCATGTGCGTGTGTTTTGTTTGATTGTTTTTTGCCGCCGTTTTGCGCAATGAAAAATTGTGTTTAGCTTGTTGTAATATTTGCGCCGGGACTGCGTATACTTCGCCATCTAAAAGGTCGTATACGCCAAAGTAATCAAACATTTTTTGGCTGTAATGTAGGCAATAATTTGGCCCAGTTTTTTTTAGCGGAACGTGAATACAGCCGTTGGTCGGCGTAACAGCTTTGCATTGAAAACGCAACAACTTGCCGTCACGTTCCGCTATAAGATCAATTCTGGAAATGTCGCCTTCTTCGGTAAAAATTGAATAGCCTAGTTTGGCTAATGCAAGCCCGACGGCGAACTGCCCGATATTGCCTTTTCTTTTTGTGTGCATAATGTCCTCCGTGACACTAGAAGATTATAAATCTTGTAGTGTTTGCACACAATATAAATAGGGGTGACCGGTACTGCCCCGGTTTCAATAGATTAAAAGTCTATTGCATCACTGTTAATGCTTCACCCCCGCGCGTTTTTACCGCGCCCCAACGGTCATAAGGCGGCAAGAACCGTCGTTGCAGGCCGCGGCCTCAGACGCTTCTTGCAGTTCCTCACGCGTGACTTCCTGTGGATGACTGCCCATTTCGTGGATCAGCCATTTGCCGCGGATTTTGTGCATAATCAATTTGAACTCGCACAACTCCCACGGCGGCAGCATGGCGCTGCGCTCACGAAACTCCGAATAGGGCAGTTCTTCGTCTTCTTTGCCGGCAAGTGTTTCTTGCACGACATTGATGACGACGACCTGCCCGCGGTCATCCGCCTCGACAAAGTCAACTCGCACGACGCGCATGTAGCAGTCGACCTCGTCAAAGAACTGCTTCAATTCCTCTGTGAACTGTTCTCTATTGGGAAAGTTCGGCGTCATTGTGTCGATTACACCCTCGACACTTTTCATGTTGCTGGCGTGAAAGTTCTGCTGCACGACAGCTTCGATTGCCTGCATCTCTTTCCGGCCGCGAGCATTCAGCTCGCCGCCGAACGAAACTGCTGACAACAACATCAGAACCGCAGTGGTCATTATCTTTATCATCTCGCTGACTCCTTGTTAAGCAAATGTGCGCAAAGCCGCCAAAAAGCGACCAGCCCACAAACGCACCTGTTACCGTTACTGCTTCCCCCATCTGGAGAGACTGCGCGGCCATTAGCCCAATCGCCGCGCCAGCCACAGTACAGATAACAATCAAGATCTCACGCATAATCGGGTATGGCATGGTATCCCTCCCCGCTGTTCCCGAACATGATGCCAGTTTCCGCAAACACGTATTTGCGGGGCACAAGGAATATGCCCGAATATTGCCAAAAATTTAGGCAGTCAGGCGGGGGCGCAAACAGGCCCTTCGCAGCGTTTGTGCTCGACCCAATTGGGCGGCAAAGTGTACCAGCCTTTGTCGTACAACTGGTAAATCTTTTGAAACGCTTCATCATACATAGCGCCGCACGCTTCTAGGCTGTAGGTTTGTCTAGCGGCTTTTGCAATTGCTGCGCGATTTAGGGAGTGTACCTGTTTTAAGGCCAGCAGCCAGTCCGCGAGTGTTTTGCAGCGAAAACCGTTGAAACCTCGCTGCACTGTTTCTGTGAACGCGCCGTAATCAGTCGCGACAAGCGGCGTTCCACATAAAAGACCCTCAACGCCAGACCCGCCGAAAGGCTCGATAAAATTGGTTGGCATTAAAGAACAGATAGCGTTGCGTAAAAACTCACTTCGCGCCGTTCCGGTTAACGGCCCATTGTAGATGATATTTGGGTGAGCCCATTTTGTGTGGTCGCCTTGTCCGCTCAACACAATTTTTGGGCCGCCAGCCGGAAGATGTTTAGCAATTTCATGCAGCGTGTCCAAACCTTTGCAGCCGTCAATACGCCCAAGAAACGCGTAATACTTTCCCGGCTTAAAACTTGGTGTCCATTCTGTGATATCAAAATAGTTTGGAATCACGAACTCATAGTGCGTACCGCCGCGGCCGTCTTTACCAGCGTGGTAGTGTCGCCACGCATAGCTTTCAAATATCTTTATCGTGCCGTCTACTAGCGTCGGATAGCCTATACCAGTTTCAACGTGAATGTTGTTTGGGAAATCTTGCAGCAGCCGAGAATGCGCGTGACCAAATGGGTGACAGATAATATCTCTTGGTTTGACACGTTGCTGCATAGCCGGAACAAGCCGTGTTTCAAACAAATTGTGCTGCGGTGTTCCTACCGCAGCGTCGTCGCCGTGAAATGATTTTTTGTCTCGCTTGCCAAGTATGTTTTCAAATTCGTCTGCCGTGAGCATTTCAACCTGCTCGTCGGCTAGGCTTTCACTGCCGGCGTTTGCATATTCAATTACACGGTAACCGTACATGCGCATCATTTTGGAAAAGCGCAGAGCTTTTCCAGTGAACGCGCAATGCGAGTATGCAGCTGTGTGTTGCGTGTGAAAAATACCAACAAGATGTAGCGTCGGCTTTTCTGCCACGGATGGCTCCTTAAAACTAGGCGCAGTCAGAAAACGGTAGCCACTTTTGTTCTGGCCAATTAGGTTGAGTTTTTTTTAACTCTTCCGCTGCTTTCATAAGACTGTCAGCTAGCACGGTCCGATTTTTTTGGGTTGGTGCGGCGATAAACAAACTGTATTCATTGCGCGGACCAAACCAAATAGTCATTCCTGTTTTATCTGTTTTGGTTGTTGCATCGTCGCTCAGCTTTAGCAAATCTTTAAGGTAGTTATTTTCATTCACAATAACAGCGATGGTTGCGGCAAGTTCATTTACGTGATCGTTTTTGAAGCCGACAAAGCGAATGCCGTTCTTTGCAATTTCCAGCAGTTTTGTAATTGCCCATGAGCTTTCCTCCAGCGCCGCTAATAACGTCGCCGAACTCGTCATCTCTTCTTTTGGCCGATCGCAGTTTTTTTTCCCGCAGCATCCCATAGTGTTTCCTTTTGTATTGGTAGGTGTCTCGGTAGGCGACGTAAAGAATCAATCCGCCCCATACCAGTATTACGCTGACAAAAATAAGCCATTTCGCAAGCATGTCAATCTAATCGCATAAGTTTTCGCGCCGAACGAAACTCAGTCTGGCAAATTGCGCGGTCTGTTAGACACTTGTCGGCGACGGGAATATACACGACTTTTGTTTTATACACGTAACGCCGCTCAGTTTCTTTGGGCGACCAGCCACGACGTATTTCAAGTGCTCGGGCTGCGATTTCTTCTGGGCTTGGCGGCGGTACACGAAGAGCCATGTTGTCTCCTTAGCCGTACAGTTTAAAAATTTTGCGCTTTTTTGGCGCGGCGTCTATCTGTGCTTGAGCGGCGGGCTGTTGTGTTTCTGGCGCGCGTATCCGCACAACATGGGTCGCCAAGCGTTCGCGCAAATTGATTGCCGTCAACTCTTCGTGGCGGCGGCGGGCTTCTTGGCGAAAGTGATCCATGCGGCGTTTTCGTTCTGCAAACCACTGTCGCTCGCGCTGCAAATCGCGCCACAGCCAATATAAAAACAACCCAGCCACAGCGGTCGCCGATGTGACACCAGCGTAACCGGCAACAGGTACATTATGCGGCTGCTCAACGCGTTCGGCTGTTGTTGAGTCCGTGTTTGATTGCATAACACGCGGCACACGCCGGCAAGTATTTTTCTTCGCAACCTAGCTCTACAGACGGCCCGGCTAACGTGGGTTGACCGTCGCACAGCTTGAGGTTGAACACAGCTTTGCGCAAGCAGAATGTACAGATTGTTTTGATTTCTTCAATAGCGTCTGCCAACTCTAATAGTCGCTGTGAAGCTGGGAAAAGTTGGCGGCGAAAATCGGTCCGCAACCCGTAGCAGATGACTGGAATTCCATCTCTGTTATATGGCGGATACGTGCAGGCGTGCGCTACATTATGCAGCTGATCAACTGCTTCTACGGACAAAAACTGCGCCTCGTCGACGAGAAGGCACACAACGTCATTGAGATCTGGGAGCTGGCAGGCGCCTGTTGCTGGCACTAAGACATCCGCTGGAGCTTCGAGTCCGACCCGAGTTTTAATGATATCTTTACCGAATCGAACATCTAGAGCGGGCTTCAGCAACAATACCTTTTTGTTTTGCTGGCGGTAGTTGTGGGCTACCGCCAGCAAATTCATTGTTTTTGCGCTGCCGACGGTGCCGTAGCGAAAATAGAGTTTAGCCATTTGCGGTTTTGGCTTTTTCCTTTTTCTTTTCAGCTTTTTCAGCGAGCGATATGGCGCGTTTGACAAGCAACCTGCCAGCCATATCTACAAACGGCAAATTACGTTTTGTGGCTTCTTCACGCAACCAGCCAACGATCATATCAACATTGTCTTTGCACCACTGAATACCCTTATCGTCCATGATGCGAGCGCGCGCATTGCAACTACATGTCGGCGAAGCCTTGATGCCAATTTTTGACAGCAATTTTTTAAGTTCCGCGCCGGCGCCTTCGGTCGGCGGCGGTGGCGGCACATTGACGGCCTGCGCTTGTTCTTGGCGTTTAAGCAATTCTCTTTGTCGCTGGATTGCGATGGCGCGCATCTCTTCGTTAATAGATCTTTTTTTGGGGTATTTTGCGTGGTCCGTATCGATCGTCCATGTATCACCGTCTTGCGCTACAACACACGGCATGACGTCGTGTAGTTTATAGCCCCGCTCAAGGCAACGACCAATGAGGGCTTTTTTGTGACACGTAATAAGCATGGCAGCGTCCTTACCTCCTATTATTTTGCGCAGCGCGCGTACGAGGGTAACTCACACCTGAACATACCGCGCCGAAATTGTTTTTGCAACGCGGCTGACTGGTCTTACGGTAGCGGATTATCGCCTAAATTGCGCTGCGTAAACGCCTCCGCGCAAGTGATCGGCAGTGGTGACGGAAAATCTATAGGCGTGTCCAATACTCCGCAATCGCATATTCCATCGTTTGAGAATTTAGTCACAGGGCGCGTTAAGGCTTCATCTGTCACATCAACAAATTCGCCGTCGACGCACATAAACAATTTAACTTCTGTGCGGACAGCAAATGTTGGTTCTTTGACGTTAAACGTTATAAATTCTTCGCCGTACTCTGGAAAAGCCGAATTACGGTAAGAAACTGTAAATTCACATATTTTACAATCGTCATTGCAGCGTGCCGTTCCAAGAATCCACGCGTATGTTGCGCCCGGAATGGGATGACAATTTTTATAACCGCCACCCGGCAGACCTAAAAATACATTTGAAATGTCGATTACTTTGTAAACGTAACCTTGGCCAATAGCCGGGGGGCAGCGCTGAGATAAATCGAGAAGACCTACGCACGTTTCTTCTACGCCGTCGTCGTCCCCATCCCAACAGATCTGACCAATACCACATGACGGACCAGAACACGAACTTTTTCGTATAGATTTGGTGACAACACAATTTGTGCAATTTGCGTTACTTTTTTCGCATTTTGGATTTGTTGTACAGGGCGACCACGTATAAGTCGCTGGGATTGTTGGGCAGTTGCCGCACTTGAAACCGTTTTTGCCGCAACAATCAGACTGCGTGGCGCATGTTTCTGTCCCGGTGGCAATTTCTTTGCACACGCCTTTGCATGGGTCGCACTTTGTATTAAACGGTACGAGTTCGCACGCGGCGGTGTTGTCTTCGTATTCTTGGCAGCACGGTTTATTGCCGCAATTAATTGAATCACAAGTTTCAAACGGTTGCCAGCCCGTTTGTCGATCTGGCGGATCTAGTTTTGCTGCTGCAAGGCAATCTTCGTAGTTGGTGCCGATACATTCGCCGTTTATGATATTTCCACCGCCGTCAAACGTTAATTGGCAGCACGCCCCGCACTTTGTGCCGTCAGCGCATTGCGAACTCCATGAATTCTTGCCTTCGCCGCAACCCTTGCCGCCGTCGTTACCGCAGCAGTTTTGTTTTGTCTCGCAGCGTTTAGCGCCGGTTGTATCTGTGCAGATTCCGTGACAGGGGTTGCAGTCATCATTAAAGTCGATATCCGCGCATGTGACGCCAAGACACTGCGAGTCTTGGCAGCATTTCTTCGTTGCGCATTTAACCGTTGTACATGTTTCAAACGGGTGCCACGTGGCAGCGAAAAAAGGCGGATTATTCTGCGCTGTACATTCAGCCTGTGTAACGTTTGAACAGTTGGCTGCTACAACAACGCCTTCTTCATACTCTACAACGCAGCACACACCGCACTTTGAGCCATCTGCGCAGTCGGAACTCCACGTGTGCGTCTGATCCTGTCCGCACACGGCGCCGCATTTGCCGCCATCAGATCCGCAGCACGCCTCTTTAGACGAGCATGATTTTTTGTCGGCTTCGATGTCGGTGCAGATGCCTTTGCAGGGGTCACATTCTTTATTGAAATCAATATCAACACAGCCAATTTTTTTCGCGCAATCTTCACCGCAACATTTTTTTGTTGCGCATTTAATTGAGCTACAAGTTTCAAACTCGCGCCACGACGTTACTGTGCCCGGCGGATCGTTCGCTTCGGTACACGACTTGCTTGTACCTTTGGCGCAATTTGCGTTAGTTAATTTTCCGTCTTCGTCGTAGCTCAACGTGCAGCATACGCCGCACTTGGCGCCGTCACCGCAGGCGCCGCTCCAGCTGTGTGTCGCGACTTTTTCGCAGGCGCCGCATTTTTGTCCGTCTTCGCCGCAACAGGCTTGTTTTGTTTTGCAAGACGTTTTACCCGTCGCGATCTCTGTGCAAACGCTGCTACATGGATCACACGTTTTGTTGAAATCAATTTGTATGCAGGTAAATACGTCACTGCCCGGGCATTTTGGTCCGCAACACGTTTTTGTAGCGCATTTTACAGATTCACATGTTTCAAACGCTCTCCAACTAGCGACAATGTTATCGCCGTTATCTAAAGCTAAACACGCATCTTTTGCTATTTTTTGGCAGTCGGCTGATTTTATTTCTCCGTCATCGTCTAATACTATTTTGCAACAGACGCCGCACGCATTTGCGTCTGCGCATGCGGCTGACCACGACTTAGTTGCCGGACCGCCGCCGCAATCTTTTTGATCTTCACAAGATTTGCCGTCGCCCCCGCAGCAATCTTGTTTTGTTTTGCAGGTTTTTTCGCCGCTCGCAACGTCCGTACAAAGCCCTTTGCACGGATCGCATTTTTTATTGAAATCTACTTCTACGCACGCGTCTTCGCCCGCGCAGTTTTTATCGCAGCATTGTTTAGTCGCGCATTTTGCGGATTCACATGTGGCGTTGTCAACCCACTTGTACGTGACGTTCGGCACTTGGCCGACTGCCTGACACTCCTGTTTAGTGTTTTTAATGCACTCTGCTGAAATTGTTTTTTCGCCGTCGGTGGTAACCTTGCAGCAGACACCGCATTTTTCGCCACTACCGCACGGCCCGGCCCAACCGGCTTTTTTAGGTATTTTTGTTCCGTCGCTTTTTGTGCACTCTTCGCAGTCGTAGTTATTGTTGCCGCAACACTCGGCTTTTGTTTTGCACGTAATTTCACCGGGATTTCCAGCCGCGTCATATGCCGTACATAACCCCGCGCACTCGTCACAATCTTTGTTGAAATCAACGTCAATGCAGGCGTTCTTCCCTGTGCACTCGTCTACATCACAGCACTTCTTTGTTGCACATCGCGCGTTTTCACAATTTGTAAACGGTTTCCATGTCCAAAACACATTTGCGTTTACATTGCCGGCTTCGTTAGCGCACTGATCTTGATCTAACTCTTTGCACTCAACTTTGATAGTTTTGCCGTTGGTATCCGTTGTCACGCCGCAACAGACGCCGCATTTATCCGCGTCAGCGCACGAAGCGTCCCACGAGAATTTTGCGTGATCGCCGGGATTGCACGGTTCACATTTTTTACCGTCAGCTCCGCAACAGTCGTCTTTTGTTTTGCATTGGACGTCTGTTTCGTTTCCGTCTTCGTCGTATTCGGTGCACAAACCTTTGCATTGATCACATTCTTGATCGTAGTCAACGTCGATGCACTGAGACTTGCCGCATGATGTTTCTTTGCAGCATTTTTTAGGCCGGCAAATTACAGAGTCGCATGTTTCGTATTGACGCCAAACGCCGGCTTTGTTTGGATCTTCGTTTATTTCGGCGCATTCTTTGTACGTGATCTCTTGGCACGAGGAATCTACAATTTTTCCGTCTTTATAAGTGAGTTCGCAGCATACACCACATTTTTCGTTTACGTCGGCAATGTTTGTGCAGATCGGCGACCAGCTGTGTGTTTTACAATCAGCAGGGCCGCTGCACTTTTGATCGTCATCGCCACAGCACGACGTTTTGGTAGCGCATGATTCGTCGTTTGTTTCAAGCTCAACACACCGACCGGCGCACTCGTCACAGTCGTCTTCAAAATCAACAGTTTTGCAACCTATTTTGCCGGTTTCCTCACAAATTATTCCGCAGCATTGTTTTGTTGCGCACTTTGTGCTCTCGCACGTTTCGAATGCGCGCCAACTCGCTACGATGTTGTCGCCGTTATCTTGCGCTTCGCATTCTGTTTTTGTGGTGTCGGATTGGCACTCGGTGTCCTCTACGCCGGTACCATCTTCTTTTAAAGTGATGATGCAACACACGCCGCATTTTTCGGCGTCGGCGCACGCAGAACTCCAAGAAAATTCTGCCACGTTTCCTTCTTTGCACGGGTCACTTTGACATTTTTTTCCGTCTTCTCCGCAACAATCTTGTTTTGTTGCGCAACGTTTTTCGTTGTCTGCGTTTTTAACACAAAATCCGCGGCATTTATCCTCGCATTTGTCTTTACTAACTTTAACGCAAACAACCTGTTTTGATTCTTCGCATTCAACCTCGCGACAACAATTTACACCGTCGCAAAAAGAGCAGGTCTCGAATGGAAACCACGCACCTTTGCTTTTGCCCATCGGGGTTTTTAAATTTTCACATTCGTCTCGTGTCTTCGGACCTTCATCACACTCTTTGCCGATTTCTTTGGTTTCATCTTCGTTGTAAACGGTTGCGCAGCAAATTCCGCATTCATCCGGATTGCTTCCGCAGCTAGCCTTTTCCCACAAAAATTTTGCGCCTTCTGGACATAGAATATTGATACATTTTTCTTCGCCTTCTCCGCAGCAATCTTGTTTTGTTTTACAGCTGGACTGCGGGCATTTATTGTTAACGTCTTGACCTTTTGGGGGGCGGCTAAAAGATAAGTCTGTGCATACGCCAATACACGAATCGCACGTTGCCTTGTCGCCGTGCCGGCAGGCGGCCCGCTTTTCGTCGCCTAATTCGAGTTCGTAGCAGCAGACGGGATTGCAAACATCTTCGTTGTCTGTATTAGCGTGCCATACTCCGCCAACACCCGCCCCATCTCCCTCCGCCGTTTCGCACGTTTCTTTGGTAATAGGGTCGCCATTTGCGTCCTCCTTCCGCGCCCGACCATTGCGGCAGCAGATTCCACAATTAGTGCAACTAATTGCCTCCCATGCTTGCGGAATAGTATGTTTGGGTTCTTCGCCTTCTTCACCGTTTTTGCAATGCGCAATGCAGCGTGAATTGTCGTCGCGGCAACACTGCGTTATTGTGTCGCAATTTACATCTCGATCGTCAGTTATTTCTTCGCCATTTTCGTCGTAAGCGAATGTTGTGCATTTACCAGCACAGCGATCGCAGTCTTCTGGCTCTGGATAACAACGAACTTGCTGGCAATCTTTTACTTTTTTGCAGCAAGGTTTATCGCCGCAACAGCATTTGTCGGGATCTTGCTGCGGCGAACGAGATAAACCGCCACCAACTTTAACAAGCTTTCCGCCTTGAACAATGAATACTGGGTCGCTGTCTTCGCAGTCTACGCAGCACTCAGCAACGCGACCATACGGTACGTTTATCGTGTTTCCATTTAGGAGCGTAATTGTTTTATTTTTTGTGCAGTCAGCGGCACTAATTTTGCCGACGTCGTTTTCGCCGATAGGTACGCACGCGTTCCCGCCTTTAACGGGAAATCCGTCATTGCCGTAAAGATAAATACAACAGACTTGTGAGCCGGCGGGCATGATAGCTTAAATATAAAAGCCCGTGATAATCACTGTGGCGGAATAGTTATCATAACGCGTGCCGGGAGCGGTTACCCGCAACACAACGTTTTTGATTCCGTTAACAGTGTTCGTAAGCGCGGCCGCCGAGTAAAGGCACAATACACCGCCGGGGGTGTTTAAATTTGAATCGATTTCGACAGGTGCCGGCATAAGATTTTGATTGTCTGTTGCGTTATAGACAACAATTGTTGGTGCGGTTAAAGAAGATCCGCCAACAGTGGTTTGCGCTGCTTCGCACAAAACGAACACAGACGTCAACACAAATGTGCCGCCAGCTGTCGTAAATAACAGTGTGTCTGCTGCGGCGACTCCGGCTGTTTGTAACGACACGTTTGATAATTTTTTAGTAACAAGTGCGCTTAGTGTTGCACTATATGCTTGTACGTCAACGCCAATGACTAGTTGTGGCCCTGTCGCGCCACGAGGGCCAGTAGAACCTGTTGAGCCGGTTGGTCCGGCCAGCCCTTGCGCCCCTGTTGCTCCACGCGGACCTGTTGCGCCTGTTTGCCCGCGCGGCCCTGTAGCGCCTGTAGGGCCGTTAATACCAATATCGCCCGCTGAGCCAACCGGTCCGGTTGCGCCAACGTCACCTGCAGGTCCGGTTGCGCCGGTAGGTCCAATCGGGCCCGTTGCGCCTTGCGGGCCCGTTACACCCATAAGGCCAGAAATACCCGATACGCCAGTCGCGCCTAGTGGACCGCTTGGACCTGTTGGGCCAGACGCGCCAACAACACCGGTGGCTCCTGTTATTCCTGTCGCGCCAGTTGCGCCAACAGATCCAGTTGCACCAGTTAAACCAGTTAAACCGGTCGCGCCAAGTGCGCCGGTAGCGCCTTGTATTCCAGTTGGGCCTGTAACGCCGGTCGCTCCGCTGGGGCCGGTATCGCCCGCGGGCCCAACTAAAACGCCAATGTTTCTCCATGTTGTACCGGTCCAATATAAACCGGTACCGACTATTGCGTTTAAAGGCAGCTCTGAAGACGTAAGCGCGCCATAACCAACAATCCAAATATCTCCAATTTGCGCTGTTCCTGTTGGCGGCCACACATCAGAAGTGCCGCGCATAACAATACTGACACCAGTGGCTCCGGTTGCGCCGCGCAAACCAGTGGCACCGGAAAAACCAGTTGCGCCCGTTTGCCCAATCAGGCCCGCCACGCCCGTAGCGCCGGTTGGACCAGCAGGGCCTGTCGCGCCGTTAACACCTGTGGCGCCTTGTGACCCGGTTAAACCAGTTGCACCTGTCGGACCGGCTATTCCGGTAGAGCCAACGGGACCTGTTACGCCTGTCTGGCCTGTTATGCCTGTTGCGCCTGTTGAGCCTACGGGGCCTGTGGCGCCAGTAACGCCATCGCTGCCTGTTGTTCCGGGAATACCTTGCGCCCCGGTAGCGCCAGTCGCGCCAGTATCGCCATTTAAACCCGCGACACCAGTTGCGCCTACAACGCCTGTTGCGCCTACAACGCCTGTTGCGCCTGTTGGGCCAGCTGAGCCGGTGGCGCCTGAAACGCCCGCAACCCCGCTAGCCCCCATAACGCCTGTGGGTCCGGCTATACCTGTCGGCCCTGTGGATCCTTGAACACCTTGCGACCCTGCGGGTCCTGAAATACCCTGTACGCCCTGTGGACCTTGTTGTCCAGCAGGGCCTTGTAAACCTTGCGGACCGGCAACTCCCGTTGCTCCTGTTGCGCCTGTTATACCCGCAGGACCTGTTGCGCCATCAATCCCCGTAGCGCCTGTCGGCCCAGCAATTCCTGTTGCGCCTGTAGCGCCAGACGCGCCAGCCGGGCCAACACCGCCTGTCAAACCAGTTGGACCTGCGATACCTGTAGCGCCAGCAAAACCGCGAGGACCAGTCGCGCCAGTTGAACCGACAGGCCCAGTAGAGCCAGTAACACCTTGTGCGCCACTCACGCCAGTCGCGCCTGTTATACCGGGAACGCCGGCTACTCCAGTAGCGCCTGTAGCGCCAGATAAACCAGTTGGGCCTGCGGCCCCGACTGGCCCTGTTGGCCCGGTTAAACCCGTCGCGCCGGTCGTGCCTTGATATCCCTGCAGCCCAGTAGCGCCGGTAACGCCAATAATTCCTGACGCACCAGTAGCGCCACGAGAGCCGGTTGGACCCATGGCCCCAACAACGCCAGTGGCTCCGCGCGGTCCTGTTGCGCCAGTTGGGCCAATCGACCCTTCTGTTGCGCGCAGCACCGGAAATAGCGCGCCAGTTATTTTTTTTTCAGCGCTAGACGTTTCTGAATTTTGATTAGCGTCGAAATTAGTTGAGCGCTTGTCGGTCATTGTGCTATCCCTGCGGGCATGTATCCTGCCCTATAAAATAGCATATTCAGAGCCGCAGGTCGCTGT
>RGUK01000290.1 GCA_010027825.1 bacterium | reverse complement strand
GCAGTACTTGGCAGACGCGGCTGACGTGCAAAACCCTTGCTCCAGGGGCAATCCCCGTGATAAGTTACAAATAGAAAATATCACTGTTCCGCTATTGAGGATGATGGAGGAAGTTATGATTAAAAATGGATTTAGTAAGCAGATAGTGCTTGCTTTGCTCGCGCTCAGCTTTGCACAAGAAGCTGGGATGGCGGGTGCACGGGCGAGGGCTTTGCAAGAAAGACAGGTGCTGTCGCGCGAGAGGCTAGCGAGTCTGAGGGATCAATCAAAGATGGCAAGCAGGCACCACAAGGAAGTCGTAGAGCCTTTAGAAAATTTTAAGAATCGTGCTGAGATGAGGCTCAAGGATAGCAAGGCTGAGAAGAGAAGGATACAGAGCGCTCGGAAGGGACTAGAGCAATTAAAGTCTCAAAAGTCTTCTCTCCGGGCAAAAAAGTCCGGTATGGATGCAGAAGCCTGGAAGACGAGCAAGGCAACGGATGCTCAATATCAGAATTATAAAGCAAAAAAGAGCAAGTTTGCGCAAGAGAACAGGGACTATCTTGCCATCAGGGCTTATCCTCTAGGTCAGAAACCCAAGAAAAATGATACGCTAAAACGCCTTGAAGAAGGGCTTAATCGAGATGAAAAGCGGCGCAAGCAAGATAAGATTAAGCACAAAGAAGATCTGGCAAGCAGCGTGAAAGCGCTTGACGAAGCGCGTATGGAGAACAGCAGATTGCAGACGATTGTAGCTCGTATTAAGCGTCTTTGGCCGCGTTCGGGTGCTCATAAATTCGAATAACTAACACTTCCAGAAAGACTTTTCTGACAAGAGGCCCCCCAAACGGGCGGCCTCTTTGTTGTTTTTACTCGCTTAGCATTTTTGCTGAAAGCGAACTAGCGGCCTGATCGATTTGTGGTGAGGTCTTATTTTTGACTCCGCAGGTCTTCAAGCAGGCGCCCCATGTCATCTGGCAGGGGCGCTTCGTACGTAAAGCGCTTGCCCTGGTAGGTGAATGCCATCTGCCAGGCATGAAGGGCTTGGCGACCAATGAGCGGCGTTGCTATGCCGTAGATCTCATCGCCGAGCAGCCCGTGGCCGATGGCGGCACAGTGGACGCGTATTTGATGCGTGCGACCGGTGACAATGCGCACAGCAAGCAGGGACGCCTTGGCAAACGCCTCTTGCCGCGTGTACAAACTTAAGGCTGGGCGTGATTCCAGGCCAACCACCGACATTTTGTGCCGCTCGGTTGAGTGGCGGCCAATCGGAAAATCAATGCGTCCCGCGGTAGGGGTAACCCCATCAACTACCGCCAGGTAGGTTTTTTCAATCGCGCGCTCTTTGAACAGCGCGGCAAAGGCGTGCTGTGCCTGCAAGGTCCGGGCAACCAGCAGCAGGCCTGAGGTATTTTTGTCAATGCGATGGACAATACCAGGCCGCTCAGGGCTATCAAAACCATGCATTTCTGGGTAGCGATGCAATAGGCCGTTGATCAGGGTGACCGCTTCTGGGTCGGTGGCCGTATGGTGCACCAGCAGGCCAGCAGGCTTGTTGATGACTACAAAGTCTGGTTGTTCATCCACTACGGTGAAATCTACCGGCGTTGGTGCAAAGTTCCACTCTTTTGTCTTGAGCGTCACGATGACAGTGTCTGCCAGTTTAATGGTGTAATTGCTTTTTTGGAGGGCTTTTTCATTTACCTGGACGTGCCCTTGGGCGATCAGGTCTTGGAAGTAACTGCGGGAGTAGCCGGGCAGCGCTTGGTGTAGAAACTTGTCGATCCGCTCTCCTGCAAGCGTATTGTCGGTGCAGGTAAGGGTGGCGATGGGGGTGTTTTTTGCCATGGTGACCGTGTTTTGGGGTAACGACTTACTACAAAGCCGCAATAAGACTAGCTAAACAGTTCATTCTCAGCGTAGAATATAGTAGAATAAAGTCAAATAGAGCCGTTAGGCTCAAATAGGGGCGTTAGTCCCAAATAGGGCTGCCGAGGGGCGCGGGGATGTAAGACTAGCTGGCTTGCAAGATGGAGTGGTGTCATGCTCACCATCAAGAAAATACTCTTCCAGATAGAAAATAACATCGACGCGGTCATTGCCGAAGATACCACGCTGGGCAAGGATCTGTGGCAGATTCTGCTTGGGCAGCACTATGCTGACATTTTGCTTAAAAATATGCCCGCCGACGAGCTGACCGACCTTTTCGATTACCTGTCTGATGAGGACCTGGAAAAGTATCTTAAGCTGCTGCAATCCAAGCAGCGTAACCAGATTTTGTCCCTCTTGAGCTTTAACCCCCGCTCTGCGGGTGGGCGCATGAACAGCGATGTCATCACCCTGCAAAAAGATTTTACGGTGCGTCGCAGTGTTGAGCTGCTCCAACGGCTAAGCCATACCAGAACAGTGATGCAACGGATGTACATAACCAACAAAGAAGACGTGCTGGTCGGGTACGTAACGCTGGATAAGCTCGTGCTGAGCAAGCCGGAGACGCACATTGCTAGCATTATGGCTCACAATGAGCTGATTGTTTCGGTTGATGAGGATCAGGAGGATGTGGCCAACCAAATGCACCACTATGGCCTCTTGTACGTGCCGGTGGTTGATAAGCACAACCATTTTTTAGGCGTGATCACGGCTGATGATGTGTTTGAAATTATCAAGGAAGAGGGCAGCGAAGACGTCTACAAGATGTTCGGGCTTATTCCTGTCGATCAGGGCTACTTTTCTACCCCTATTTGGCAATTTGTCTGGCAACGGGGCGTGTGGCTGGTGGGGCTGCTTATTTTGCAGAGCCTTTCAAGTCTGATTTTGTCCTCCTACAACGATATGATTGGCAAGTACACGATCATTGCCGTTTTCCTGACTATGCTCATCGGGACAGGAGGCAACGCGGGCAACCAGTCTGCCATCAAAGTCATCCGTGGACAGCTGCTCCTGGGGGAAGGGCAGCAGGGTGATGAGGAAGGAG
>RGUK01000289.1 GCA_010027825.1 bacterium | reverse complement strand
GGGCTGTCGACTACCCCACTGCAACATCCAGCCCCTGCAGTTCAATCTTCACCGCACCGCCCCATTCGTTCTTCATGACGTGAGCGGCAAGCGAAAAGGGACGATCTTCTAGCTGGTGCAATACAGGAATCAAATCGGGCCGGTTGAAGAAAATGACCGGTTTAATAATGCCTTCCGCAAATACCATACATTTTACGTGCTTTTCTTTAAGCACCTGCGGCGGCCGAATAAGAGAAACATCACGAATTAAAAAGAGCGGCTGTGGGTTCTGGTTGCCAAACGGCTCCAGCTGGTCGTGATGCGCAATCATATGTTGCGTGAGCTCGGGCAGTTGTAAGACGGCATCAATCCGCATTTTAGGCACCAGCTCTTCTCGTGAAACCAAGCGAGCCACATGCTCATTAAGCCGCGCCTTGAGGGCGGGCACATGTTCCTGTTTGAGCTTGAGGCCTGCCGCAAAGGAATGCCCACCAAATTGGATGAGCAAATCATTACACGCCGTTAGCGCATCAAACATGTTCACTTCTGGAATCGAACGGCACGATCCTTTAGCAATACCGTCTTTGCCAAGATGGAGCAAGAGCGCTGGTCTGCCATAACTGTGCATCAGCTTACCAGCAACCAGGCCAATTACCCCCGCTGGCCAACTATCATTAGAGGCCAGAATAATATTATCAACACTCAAGTCGATATCACCGCGCTGAATGTAGTTCTCAATCTGTGCAAAAATCGCACTATCAACGCGTTTGCGCTCTTCGTTAATTGCCTTGAGCACAGCGCCGACTTTTTCCACATCGGCCAGATCATTGCTGATCATAAATTTGACCGCATCACGCGGGTCAGACAGGCGGCCCAAGGCATTAATTTGCGGGGCAATCATGAAGCCAATATCAAGCGAGGTATACTCCTCTTTGGTCAAATTACTGTTGCTGGCAAGCACGCGCATAGCATTGCTGCGCGAATGATTGATAGTGTGCAAACCATGACGAACCCAAAAGCGGTTTTCACCAAGCAAAGGTACCACGTCAGCAACCGTGCCAAGCAAAAGCAATTCATAAGCCTTTTCTGGCAATTCTGCTATACCCAACAACTCGTAAATCATGCTCATGAGCTTGAAGGTAACCCCTACCCCGGCAAGATGCTTGAACGGATAGCTACAATCATGCTGGTGGGGGTTAATGATGCTCAACGCCGGGGGCACATGGTCGTGGGGACGATGGTGATCGGTGATAATCAAATCGATCCCGAGTCTTGCTGCCTCTTCAGCTGCAGGAAATGCAGCAATGCCGTTGTCCACGGTAACAATCAGCTTGTAACCATTTTCTACCGCGCGGCGGACAGCTTTAACCGAGAGGCCGTAGCCATCTTTTTCGCGATTGGGTAGATAAAAATTAATGTTTGCTCCCAACGGCAGCAAGGCTGCCAGAGCCAGCGATGAGGACGTAACACCATCCACATCGTAGTCACCAAAGATGAGTATTTTCTCGCGACGCTCCATGGCCGCTATGATGCGCTCGGCTGCAACCTGCATGCCTTTGAGGTGACCAGCATGAGGCACATCGCGCTCAAAAGAGGTAAACAGATAGGTGGTAATATCGCTATCAGTACGATAACCACGGCTATAAAGCACGTGCGCTATTGGCAGCGCCAAGTTATGCCGGTAGGCAATTTCCCGCACGGCGGCATCATCGCATACCGGGAGCTGCCAGCGGTACTTAACCCCCTGCAAAAAGCGGGGAAGCGGCGCTTGCAAACCAGCTTCAACAGACTCTGCACGCGCACCCTGTAATCCAGCTACTTCGTGACTCATTGCACCCTTGGGGCCCCAAGCAAGTAGTAAAAACTCTTATTCGTGGGTCAGTTTCAACGTGGGGAACAAAATAACATCTTTAATCGTCGCTGTATCGGTTAGTAACATAACCAAGCGGTCAATGCCAATCCCTACCCCAACAGTTGGCGGAAGACCGTACTCAAGGGCTCTGATGAAATCAGCATCGTAATAGTGAGCCTCGTCATTGCCGCCAGCACGCGCAGCAGCTTGGGCCTTGAAGCGCTCTGCTTGATCGAACGGATCATTCAGCTCAGTAAAGCCATTAGCAAACTCCATGCCGCAAATGAATAGTTCAAAGCGTGCTGCCAGTTCTGGATTATTTGGATCGCGCTTAGCAAGCGGTGAAACTTCAAGCGGATAGCCCACAATGAAGGTAGGCTGAACAATCTTTTGTTCGACACAGGCTTCAAACAACGCAAATAGCTTAGCACCATGACCAGCACCGGTATGCACCTGCGCATCGTATTTGGCAAGCGTCGCATCAATGCCCATGGGGGCTATTTCCTCAGAACGCAAACCACCGATTTCAAGCAAGGACTGCTCCACCGTCAGCTGCTTAAATGGCGCGGTAAAATCAAGCTCTTTACCCTGGAACGGCACTTTGTGCGTGCCACCAAAATTTGCCTCCACAACGCTTTGCAGAAGCTGTTCAGTCAGCTTAATCCCCGTCTGCACATCACCATGCGCCAAGTAAAACTCGAGCATGGTAAATTCGGGGTTATGACGCGTCGAAACACCTTCGTTGCGGAAGTTACGGTTAATTTCAAACACCCGCTCAAAACCACCAACCACTAAGCGCTTGAGGTACAATTCTGGCGCAATGCGCAAAAAGAGATCCATGTTGTAGGCATTGTGATGCGTGGTAAATGGACGCGCTGCCGCCCCACCCGGGATCGGATGCAGCATAGGCGTTTCTACCTCCAAAAAGTCGTGTCCCTGCAAGAAGTGCCGGATGGCGTGAACTATCCCCGAGCGACGCCGAAACTTTTCACGCGTTTCTGCATTCGTCATCAGGTCAAGATAGCGGTGGCGATAGCGCTGCTCAACATCAGTCAGGCCATGAAATTTTTCTGGGAGTGGGTGCAAACATTTGCTCAAGAGCTCAAGCTGTTTGACCTCCAAGGTCACTTCCCCCATT
>RGUK01000288.1 GCA_010027825.1 bacterium | reverse complement strand
AGCGCGAGTTCATGTTGCACTACAATTTCCCACCATTTGCTACCGGTGAAGTAAAGCCGCTGCGTGGCGCTGGTCGCCGAGAAATCGGCCACGGCTACCTGGCTGAAAGCTCCTTCATTAATATTTTGCCTAAACGGGAAACCTTCCCTTATGTAGTGCGCTCGGTCTGTGATGTGCTTGAGTCAAATGGCTCTTCATCTATGGCTACCGTATGCGCAACCGTCATGGCACTCATGGATGCCGGTATCCCAATCTCTGAAATGGTTGGTGGTATCGCTATGGGCTTGATGCGTGATTCTAAGGGCAACATGCACGTGTTGACCGATATCCTTGGCATGGAAGATGCCTTTGGACTGATGGACTTTAAAGTCGTTGGTTCAGAGCGCGGTATTGTTGCTTTCCAGCTTGATATTAAAGACAAAGTGGGTCTATCTCGCGAGCTCTTTGTACAAGCCCTTGAGCAAGCTCGTACAGCACGTCTCCATATCATTGGTGAAATGAAGAAAGTACTGAGTGCTCCTCGTCCTCAACTTTCTAGCCTTGCTCCACGCGTTACCTCGTTCAAGATCGCGCCAGACAAGATCGGTATGGTTATTGGTCCTTCCGGTAAGAACATTAAAGAAATCATTGCCAAGACCAACACCCAAATCGACATTGAAGATGATGGTACAGTCAAGATCTACTCCAAGAGTGGCGACTCTGCCGCTGAAGCAGAAGCATGGGTTAAGACCATCTGTGGCGATATTGAAAACGGCGCTACCTTTAACGGCACGATTAAGCGCATTGCTGACTTCGGGCTCATTGTAGAGTTGGTTCCTGGCAAAGAGGGCATGGTCCACATTTCTACTATCGCACGCAACAAGCAAAACGATCTGCCTCGCCTATTCAAGCTAAACGATCGCCTCACGGTGCGCGTAGTTGCACAGGATAGAGAGACAGGCCGCATCAAGCTGGTTGCACCAGACCTGGAAAAACCGTAAGGTCGTTTGTGTCTTTCAAACGATTAGACGGTCGTGCACCGGAGCAAGTACGTCCTATTACCGTCGCTTCTGACGTGTACGGGTACGCTCATGCTTCAGTTCTTTATCAACAAGGCAATACCAAAGTATTATGCGGTGTCACCCTCCAAGCGGGGGTGCCGCCGTTTTTGAAGGGCCAGCGGACGGGCTGGCTCTCCGCTGAGTATGCCATGCTCCCCGCAGCAACACATCAGCGGACACAGCGAGAAACCACGCAGGCGCAGCGCAACGCACGCAGCGTGGAAATTTCGCGCCTGATTGGTCGCTGTCTGCGCCCTACGGTGAACCTACAAGCACTTGGTGAACGAACTATCGTGATTGACTGCGATGTTCTGCAGGCCGATGGCAGCACCCGCGTTGCTTGTATCTCCGCTTCAAGCATGGCACTTGTCACCGCGGCTCAGCGCTGGGTAGAGCAAGGATTGCTGGATAAAAACGTAGTACATAATCAGATAGCCGCCGTTTCGGTTGGCATGATTAATCAGACTGCATGTGCCGACCTTGCATATGAAGAAGATGCGCAGGCGGATGCTGACTTCAACATCGTCCTTGACCAACAAGGGCATATTCTGGAAATTCAAGGCACAGCCGAAAAAAAGGCACTTTCTTGGGATCAATTTGACTGCATCAAGAAGGTTGCGTTGCAAGGCGTGCAAGACATATTTGCTATTACCAAAGTAGCGGCAAAGGAAAACACCAATACGCCTCCTCAAACAACCAGCAAGCCTGGAGCTTTTAGCTTAGCCAATCGTTTATCAGCTGCAAAAGTGTAGCCAACCCTCAAGCGGGAAGAGCGCGTGTGGCATCTGTAAGCGTTTCTTTTTTCCAAGTGCGCCGGTGGTTTTGTCTTTTTTTCTTGGCATTATTGATAAGCAACTGCAGTAAGCAACCAACTGTGTCGGTTGACACCCCCCTCTTTATTGAATTTCCCAAAAACACTCATGTTTTCTACAATATCGGTCCTTTGTTGTACGATGCATGCCACCAACACCTTACGCAGGCTGGCTTTGCTGTAACCAGTGATCCGCATCACGCGTACCACCTTGTCATTCACATAACAGGGTTGGAACCTCAGCAAAAAAACGTCTCACCTGAAATTATCCTCTTTTCGTACCATGCGCGGCTTGATCTGCGTGCACAGATATTTGATCATGCTGGCAAAGAAGTATTTGCAGAAACGTTATCATGCAGCGCCTTAGTGGGCAAACCAAAAGATCCAGCTTTCAACGACGACTTTATCTTCTGTGCTTATCAACGGCTGGCTGAGCGCGCCGCCAGATTGCTCCAACAGCAGTTGCTTGCTAAACTGGAGCACATCTTCGGCCCCACACCCTAGCAGTAGATATGCAGATAAAAGAATTTTTAAGCACAGCAAATAATCCCTCCTTTTGGCATAGTGCCAAAACCCTCTGCTTCACCGGAGCAGAGTATCCTGCACGATTCTTTACACAATTATTTGAGAGCGTCGTAACAGCAAAAATGTTGTCTGCGCCCTACCAGCGCGTTGATGCAGCGGGTAGAGAAAAAAGCGAGCTGCATGCGCTGCTTGGTCAATCAATGCTGGGTAGCACTTCCTTCTTTTGGCTAGGCAACCTGAGCGAAGAGCGTGTGTCTAAAAGCGCAACGGCCTTCAAACAATACGCTGCCTCGTATACAGGTCCCCACCAACTTGCTTTTTTTATTGAAACTGAGCACTTACCCACACCATGTTCAGCTCAAATAATCCAGCTCCCCAACATGCTTGATCAAACTGAGTTTGTAGCCCTTGCTGGATTTCTTGGCTGTCCCGACATCATGAAAAAAAACGCTCTCTTCCAACACTTATTTCAGCAACAAAAACAATCTCTGGATCGATGCTTAGAACTACTGGACTATGTAACCTTGGCAACTGTCAAGCAAACAGCAGCTTTTACTGCCTACTTGGACACCCTGTACGAAAACCAGACAACGC
>RGUK01000287.1 GCA_010027825.1 bacterium | reverse complement strand
AATGCCTTGCATTTCGCCCCCACCGGGACCAACCCCTGCTCCTACACCGGAGCCGTCGCCTACACCCACGCCGGGACCAACTCCGGGACCAACTCCACCCCCAATTGTTGTTACACCTACTCCCGCCCCTTCGCCCACTACTGGTGCAGGTTCTGCAGTGCAAGCGAGTACGCAACGGGTGGACGTAAAAACCCCTGACCCCGGAGAAATTTATATTTATGACTGGGAAAGTATTTTTGGCCGTGGTGCACCAGAAAATACCAAAAACAAAAACAAAGACCGACAAAAAAATCCGTACCAACCCACTAACTTTTCTAGTGGTGGACAGGTAAACTATGACGAAATAACAGATGCTTTACTACGCATCTTAAGGAGCTGATATGAGTTTCTGGGATACTTTTTTAGGCGGCGATAGTTCTAGTAGCGATTCGTGGGACCCAACCGAACTTAGAACCGAAGGCTTCGGCAACGAAGACTTTAGCCCCGGTTTTTGGGACACGTTATATAACCTTGGCGGAACCGCAGTTAAAGGTCTTGCGGGGCTGTTTAAAAAAAATGATGGCACTGTAGATTGGGGCAAGGTCGGAAGTCTTGCTGGGGGGGTTAGTGGGCTACTTGGGCTTAATAACCCCAAAATTGAAAAAGTTGGGTACCAAGGCAAGATTCCTGATTACACCGCCGTGCGTGCCCCGGTGCAAAACACTTACGACCCTAATCGCCGTCCGGGCAGTGGTGGGCAACGGTATTTTAGTGACGTGCAATATGTAGGCCCGTCGAAAGCAGATGAAGCCCGAGCCGCTGCTATCGCCGCCGCACAAGGACTTGCCGCACAGAACCTTGCAAACCCAGCACGGCAAACGTTACCGCCGCCCCCGCCCGTAGTAGAAAACGCAAACAAACAAGAACCCGCCGCGCAAGGACAACCGGCTTCGTCTGTAATAAATAATTTACCAGTTCCTACATATGCTGCTGGGGGTATAGCTAACCTTGCCCAAGGTCGTTATTTGGGTGGCCCTACAGATGGTATGGCTGATAAACTACCCGCAAGTATTGACGGCAAAGAAAAAGCAGCGTTAAGTCACGGTGAGTTTGTAATTCCTGCTGACGTGGTATCGCACCTTGGGAACGGAAATTCTGACGCTGGTGCAAAACAACTTTACGCCATGATGGACCGTATTCGTCAAGCACGTACCGGCAATAAGAAACAAGGCAAGCAAATTAACCCGCAAAAATACTTGCCCACGTAAAAGGAATTGTTATGGCAGATACTTCTACTTCAATTATGCCGGGTGGAGACCTCACTATCGGGACCACCAACACCGGAATTACCAGCACGGGAACTACCAACACCGGTACTGGTACAACCGGTACAGTGCCAACTAATCCTATAGTGGGTTCCCAAACTGGAACGGAATCCTCGCTTTCTAACTGGGCGGGTAAATACGTAACCGACTTGCTCGGTCGCGGGCAAGCACTGTCTCAAACCCCTTACGAAGCGTATACCGGGCCTCTGACTGCAGCCCCTTCGGCACTGCAAAATCAATCATTTCAAGGGATTGCAAACCTAACCATTCCCACAAACGACCAAATGTCGTATACGCCACAAACGTTTAATGCGCAGTACGCCCAACAGTACATGAATCCGTACTTAATGGCGGCGCTGCAACCCCAAATTGACGAAGCCCGTAGACAATCCGAAATCGACCGCGTAAATCAAGCCGGAAGACTTACCAAAGCGGGCGCGTATGGTGGTGGTCGCCAAGCAATTATGGAATCAGAACTTACCCGTAACCTTAGGCAAAATTTAGCAAACATCACCGGTCAAGGTTATAAAACTGCATATGACCAAGCTATGAATCAGTTTAATACTGAACAAGGCCGACAGATGCAAGCAACGGAAAACGCCCGCAATTACGGGTTAGCCGCATTACAAAAACAAGCTGACTTCGGTGCGCTTCAACGTGGGATTGAACAAGAAGGTATTAATGCGGATATTAAACAGTTTGAAGAAGAAAAGATGGACCCGTATAAAAAAGTCCAGTTTGCTCAATCGTTGCTTAGTGGCATGCCGCTTGGTACTCAACAATATTCGTATGCTCAACCCAGTTCATTAAGCTCGGCGTTAAGCGAAGGTGGGGGTCTTGCTGCATTTCTAGAAAAACTTTTTACCCCCACTAAATAATAAATAATTCAAGGATTTGCATATGATTGACCAAGAAATCGACAGTCGGATGATGCAGTTCCGCCAGAATCCGCAAGCACTTCAACAACGCTACAGCCAAACCCAAGACTTACTTGACCTTTTGGCGTTGCAGAAATTGAAGTCGGAAAAGGAAGCGGCTGTTCGGGATATGCAACTTAAGATGGCGCAACAACAAGCGGCCAATGGCATGCCTCCGACCATTAAAGGGCAACGCGAACAAGAAGTCTTGAACTTAACTAAGCAAGAACTTATGCAGCAACGCGGTGCGCTTGCAAAAGAACAACAGGCCGACCAGCAAAAAAACTTGCAAGAAGTCATGCAGAAAGGACTACCCCAAGCCCCCGCCCCTAACATGCAGAACCTTGCCGGTGGGGGGATTGTTGCGTTTGGCGAAGGCGGAGACGTGCAGCATTTTGAGGGGGGCGGTAAAACTTCGTCTCCTATTGGTAGAGTGTACAACAGTATATTTGGCCCGTCTGAACAAGAAAAAGTTACTGGTCCTGCGTATTCGGCTGGTGTTAAAGCGTATGACGCACGTATCAGTCAGATTATGGCTAGACTTAAAGAACTTGGGGGTACTTTTGGAACCACCCAACAAACAGAACAACAACAAAAAGAATATGAAACTTTAAATAAAGAATTACAAAGAATTCAATTAGAAAAAGAACGGCTTCTTACAAATATTAACAAAGCATATCAAACTCCCGCCGTACAACCCGCGCCTGCGCCTGCTGCTCAACCTCCTGTCGCCCAACCTCCTGTCGCCCA
>RGUK01000286.1 GCA_010027825.1 bacterium | reverse complement strand
GTCAAGTTATTTGATCTTCCGCACTTCTCTCGTGGTATAGGTAAGGCTGAATGGCGGAGAGTGACGGATGCCGCTTCAAAAACTTGAACTGCGACCGGGTGTAAACCGCGAGTCCACGACCTACGCAAACGAAGGTGGCTTCTATGCGGGGGACAAGATCCGATTCCGCTCTGGCTTCGCTGAAAAACTAGGCGGCTGGATCAATCAGTCTTTCGGCAATACGTACTATGGTGTTGCCCACTCGATGTGGAATTGGATCACCCATGTCGGCAGTAACCTGCTGGCATTCGGTACCAACCAGAAGTATTACGTTGAGAACGGCGGGGTCTACCATGACATCACTCCGCTAGCCTCTTCGCTGACACTAGGTCAGAACCCGTTCACTACGACGAGCGGTGCATACACGGTCACTGTTACGAATAGCAGCACCGTAGCGACGATTGGTACGTTTGTTACGTTCTCTGGTGTGTCGAATAGCGGTATCGTCAACGGCATCAACCTTGACGGTAACTTTGAAATTATCTCCGTACCGTCTGCCAATACGTTTGTCATCGTAACGCCAAGTCTTGCTACGTCATCTGGCTCGGGCGGTGGGTCACTTGTGGTTTCACAACTTGAAATCGCAGCGGGCAATGCAATCGCTGTCCCGGCAGTTGGTTGGGGCGCGCCCCCTTGGGGTAGTGGTGGTTGGGGTGCGGCTACAGCAGTTAGCGTGCCGATGCGTCTTTGGAGCCAAGACAACTTGGACGAAGATTTGGTCTTTGCGTATCGCAACGGGCCGATTTACTGGTGGACGCAAAACATCACAACTTATCCCCGCGCCCTACTTCTTTCCACGGTTGCCAACTCTGAAACTAAAACCAGCACAACGGCAACGGCTGCAAGCGGTGCTACGACCCTGACGGTTGCTGACCCGACCGGTATTGATATCGGCTCGGTAGTATCGGGCACCAACATTCCGTCTGGTACTTACGTTACGACTTCATATACGGGCGGCGTTTCGGTAACGATTTCTGCCGCAACGACAGGCATTCTTTCTAATACTGCGGTTAATTTTAGTTATTCGGGCCGTGCTGCACCGACTGAAACTTTGGTCGTCTTTACCTCAAGCGTGGGTAACTTCACTATAGCACTGGGTGCTACGCCGTATGACGCGGCTAGTTTTACCCCTACATTTGATCCGCTCTTGGTGCGGTGGTCGGACTACGACAATCCATTTGAATGGGTTCCGGCAACGACCAATCAATCCGGTGAACAGCACTTATCAAACGGTTCGTACATTGTCGCCGCGATTGATACGCGCCAAGAAATTTTGATCTGGACGAATTCTGCGCTGTACTCCATGCAGTACCTCGGCCCTCCGTATGTGTGGGGCTTCAATTTGCTGATGGACAATATCTCCATCGCCTCGCAGAACGCGGCGGCTACGGTCAACAACGTGACTTACTGGATGGGTGTGGACAAGTTCTACATGTACTCTGGTCGCGTTGAGACGCTGCCTTGCAGCCTCCGTCAGTTCGTATTTAGCAACATCAACAAGAATCAACTTGGTCAAGTGGTGGCTGGCACAAACGAAGGCTACAACGAGGTGTGGTGGTTCTATCCGTCGAAAAATAGCCAAGTCAATGACTCGTATGTGATCTATAACCACCTTGAGCGTATTTGGTACTACGGCACGATGAACCGTACGGCATGGCTGGATTCTCCGTTGCGAGACTATCCGCTTGCTGCATACAGCACGCAAAACTCGTACCTTGACCAATCGCTCTCGATCAGCGCGACCACAATTACTTTGCTCAATGGGTTTTCTTATCCGGCTTCTGGAACAGTACAAATCGGAAGCGAAAAGATTACATACGATGGAGTAGATGGAAACTCACTACTCAACTGTACTCGTGGGGCATTAAATACTACTGCGGCGGGGCATGCTCAATATAGTTCTGCGGCGCTACTGATCCCAAATCAAATGGCGTTCCATGAAAGCGGTAATGATGATCAATTACTAACCGTGGCTGCGCCGATTGAGTCCTACATCGAATCATCGGACTTTGATATCCAAGACGGCCAGACCTTTGGCTACGTGTGGCGTATATTGCCTGACTTGACCTTTGCCAACTCGACGGTGGATAGCCCGACTGTCACGCTGACCGTTAAAGCACGGCAGAACTCGGGTTCGGCCTATGTCCCGGCTGACGAACCGACTGTGACTTCGGAAGAAAGATTTGCCACTAGTCCGGAATATACGGTCGAGAAATATACCGGGCAGGTCTACACCCGGCTTCGCGGTCGCCAGATGGCGTTCCGTCTGGACTCAACTGACCTTGGCGTGGCTTGGCAGATGGGCATGATGCGTATTGACGTTCGCCCGGACGGTCGTCGCTAATGGCTAACGAGAAGATCCGAAATATTGCTGCACCGAACCTGCCGGTTGCTCCGGTTGAATATCAGCAACGGTTCATGGATCAATTAACCAACGTGTTGCGACTGTTCTTTACTTCTGTCACTAACAACGTCAACGCGCCCAAGCCCTATGGCACGTTCTATGACACGAACACGCAAACAAACCCAGTGGCTAACGCTGTTAATTTGATGAAAATTACCAGTACGTATAATTCCGATATTGGTCAATTCAGCGTTAGTAGAGACACCACCCGGATCACGGTGTCTGAGACCGGGATCTATAACATTCAGTTTTCAGCCCAGTTGGATAAAACGGGCGGGGCCGCTTCAGCGGTCTATATCTGGCTACGCCGTAACGGGCAGAATCTTGCTAACTCGGCCACCAAGGTCGTCATTGACGGGCCAAACAGTGAGATGGTAGCGGCGTGGAATTGGGTAATTTCGATGAATACTGGCGACTATGTTGAGATTGCTTGGCAGTCTTCGGATACCAACGTCATCCTTGCTGCCGCTGCCGCTTCGGGGAATATCCCGGAAATTCCGTCTGTCATCATAACTGTCACGTGGGTGTCGAATCCGGCCCCCACT
>RGUK01000285.1 GCA_010027825.1 bacterium | reverse complement strand
AGGCCTCCTGCGCGACCTTGATAGTTAACCTGGAGGGGCTGAAGGGACTATGATTGACCGGCGAACGCTGATAAAAATTTTGCTTCTGCGCACGGTTTTTACCGCGGCAGTGTGCATTTCGATCCTTACCTTGGCAGGCAGACTCACGACGTGAGTTTGTCATGGGCAATTCGGCTTGCAGCGATCTGCAGGCACGTCTGAGGGCATTGAGCATTTGCCGATGCCCTTTTTTCTTTACCATGAACCATGAAAAATGCACGCTAGGCACGCCAAACCCTTGCTTTTGCCCCACAGGGAGTGATATATTTCAGGTAGAGATTTTATCGTTAAATAAACTATTTTTTAGGAGGTTATTTCGTGAAAAAGATCATTTCTTTAAGTATTACCCTCGGGCTGGCATGGGGCCTAACCTCCCCAGTACTAGCAGCAGAGGCAGCCCCCTACGACAAAAATGATAGCAGAGCCGCATATCGTGAATACATGAGTGAGGGCAACGTCGGTTGGTACGGGCAGTTTAATAATGGGGAAAAACAGTACCAGTGTTATGCATGCCAGCACCGTTTCATGGTTGGGCAAGCACTTACTACGCTGCAGGGCTCTCCCAATATGCTCTGGCACGCAGAGTGTATGAGGGGGGCTAAGACCCTGTCAGGAAATTACTACTTAGTAGCAGAACCACGAGACAAAGAGCGTACAAGCTTTGGCTGGAAACTCGTTCGCTACCCAGCGGACGAGGTCAGCGCGCTTAAAGAAAGACTTGCTAAGATGACAAAAGAAGATTACGTCGAATGGGAGCAAAGTCTTGCCAATAAAGAAGCCGAAATTCAAGCGGCTGCTCAGGAAAAATATAAACGCAAGCAAACATGGCTGCAAGAGATGCGTGATCGGCTTAGAGACAGCTTCGCGAATCTCTATGGCACCACCCCAGCAGACGACGAAGACCACAACTAACAAATAAATAAGAAGAGCCCCCGGCAGTGCTGTCGGGGGCTCTTCTTATTTATTTTAAGACGCTTTCACAGCGATGACACAAACCATCCGCATGAGCTGACGGAGTCCATTGCCAACAGCGCGGACACTTAACACCACCGCACCGATAGGCCTGGATGCCTGCCCATGGCAAGCTAGTCTGCTCTTCCACCAGGGCACTGGTTAGCTGTACTTCAGACACAATAAGCCACTCTTGCAAGAACCGCTCGACGCGCTGCTTGCCCGCGATTGCTGCAAACAAGGTTGCAAGCACCTGTTGTTCAGGCGAAGCCGGATCAAGCACAATGCGCACGCCTGCCTCGTACGGATGCTTAACCACACCTTGCTCACGCAGCGGCTCAATAGCCTTGAGCACCGCATCACGCAACTGCTCCAGCGCTTCCCATGCCTGCTGATTAAAGCCAGGCACCGCTGGCAGCGCTACAAAGTCCTGCAGGTGGACCGATGCCGCTTTGCCGTGCTGGTAGGCATCAGTTAACTCTTCGGCAAGGAATGAAAGGATAGGCGCCATCAAATGCGCAAGTGCATCAAGCGTATGGTATAGCACCGTCTGCGCAGAACGACGCTCAAGCGAGTCTGCCTTTTCAACATACAAACGGTCTTTCAGAATATCCAAATACACCGCGCTCAGCGTGTTAGCACAGTAGGTATTAATCGCCTGGACCACCCCAGCCATGCTGTAGCGGTTGTAAGCATCTTTAACCTCAGCATCAAGCGCATGGAGCTTTGCCAGTGCATACGCATCCAGCGGCAGTAACTGCTCAACAGCAATCGCATCGCGCGCATGCTCGTAGTCGTACAAATTAGCAATCATAAAGCGGCAGGTGTTGCGAATCTTACGGTACATTTCTGCAACGTTCTGCAGCAGCTTTTCGGAAATGACCAAGTCATTTTCAAAATCAACACTACCTACCCACAGGCGCAAAATGTCTCTGCTGTAGGTTTTGATTACCTGGTTTGGCTCAACGCCATTACCCAGCGATTTGGACATTTTACGCTTCTGCTCATCCACGATGTAGCCGTGGGTTGCAATCGCCTTCATCGGCGCATGGCCATAGAGCACCACCCCACACAGCAGTGAGCTTTGAAACCAGCCACGGTGTTGGTCAGAGCCCTCAAAGTACAGGTCGGCTGGTACGCCCAGATTTTCTTGGTCGCGCATGAGCACCGCAAAGCTGCTGCTACCCGAATCGAACCATACATCCAAAATATCGCGCTCGAGGCGGAAGCACGCTAGATCAGCATTGGCGCAATTGCCACACGCAAAACCAGCAAGCAACATGCCCTCTTGCTGCAAGAGCTCAGGCGTCATCCGATCCCAGAACTCTACCCCTTCCACCGCAATCCGATCAGCAACCGCGCGCATAAATGACGGGTCTAAATGTGCCCATTCACAATTGTTGCACAGAACGGCAACAATAGGTACGCCCCATTGGCGCTGACGCGATATGCACCACTCGCTGCGATTGGCAACAAAGCTATGCAGGCGCGCCTTGCCGCGCTCAGGCACAAACTGGATACGTTCAATTTCCTCTAGTGCCCGCTGAATAAAATTATGTTTTTGCAGATCACAGAACCACTGGTGAATGGAGTTGGCCTTGCGCCAATAGGCAACGCACACCTTGACGGTAACGCTGGGGCATGAACGATGAGGATTCATTTCCGAAGCCTCCAAGATGCCACGGTACTTATCAGCATCTTCCGAGTGATCCCATCCACCGAAATACTGCTCACGGTAGAGATACATATCAAGTCCCA
Organism: bacterium; assembly: GCA_010027825.1. The sequence goes on along the minus strand of RGUK01000285.1, from coordinate 251 downwards.
TTTTGGAACCCACCTTTCCTTGTTTGTTGGAGAGAGTCTATCAGACTTCTGCTAGGTTGTCAAGAACTAGACGAAACTTTTTTGAGAATTCTGCTTCAATGTGACGACGGTAGCCTTCCTCATCGACCACAATGAGGCGGTAGTCAGATCGCTGTCCATATTGAATATCAGTAATACGAAACAGTTCACCATTGACGAGAATCTGATCGCCAACTTCCAGAGAGTAAACTTCCATTAGATCAGTAGTCATT
>RGUK01000284.1 GCA_010027825.1 bacterium | reverse complement strand
TCACCGACCAGCCACTCAGCAAACTGTGTAACGCCTGTTTTGCCGCTACCTGGAACGCTTGCACCTCTTTACTTTTCACGGGGCCGGCATTCACCAGGTATGATACACTTTCGTCGCTCTCCGGCAACCCAGGAGTGCGAGCATAAACCGGGAGCGCTTCGCATTCAGCTAGCCGTTTCAGATAATAAAACATACGCGCATCTGACGGCGCCACTGCAAGGCGACCCTGTCCACAGGCCCGTTGAACCAGATCTGTGTAGTATGCGGCAATCCCTTCACAAGAACCATCGAACGGTTGCGGCTCTTCATCTGCTGAAGGCAACGCATCCAGCAAGGAGCTTTCAACCTCCTCTTTTGCAGCTGCCTCTACACTCCCCGCAAACGCCAAGAAAAGACCTATCCCGAAAAACCATGTACACGACATGCATAATTCCTTTGTTTGTTGTGCGCATTCATGCTAAAAATACGCGCACAGTGTAACGATTAGGTTGGTTTTCCACAATGTCTTGGACCATCTTAACTAAAGAAGTCTTTGCGGGTCAGTTTGGTAGAAGGGAGAGGTATGATAGCCATTCTTGTTATGCTACTAGTATGGTTGAGCGCCGCCTCGCAGGCGTTGCTGAGCGCTGATCAACCCATTCGCACCCTAGACGACGCCATTCATCACTTTGCAGAACTATTGCGTCCACGAGGACGTGCATGCTCTGCATTGGAAAAAAACACAAACAGGCGCACAATCCCGTGGATAGACGGCCGGATCTGCGAGATGCTCTTGCGCTATTCGACCATTCCTGTTGAAATAACCCTGTGTGAACCAGCAGAAAGCAATACCATGAAGTTGGAATACAGCTTCTTCAACCCCACTGACGCCGCACGCCTTGAAACATATTTTCAAGAAACTATCCACGCCCTGCGTAAGGGGTGGGCGCTCGATCCCAGCTCTCTGCTAACTGGAGGGCGTCTGGACTTGCACCGCAAAGGCGTCCGGGAAAAGGACCCGTTATGCGAGGCTGCTCTCTTGCAATTTCTTATAGCTTTTTTCAACCTGACGAGTTGCATGGATTGCTCTTCGACCTGGGCATCAGCACGCAAGCAAGACTGCACCTTGCAGCTAAAAGTGGACGGTGATGCTTTGGGAAAACTTGCCACTGTTTTTGGCATTTCTGAACTAAACTTAACACCCCGCCTTGCCACATTCGTCTCCGCCCCCTCCCGCTAGAACTGTGGAAAAATGAATCCTCCAATCTTGCCACGAGATCAGAAAGACGCTACGCTCCTGGCGTTTAAAAAGTTCACCCGCTAGCATGAAAGGCCCAAGCGTGGGCAGTACTGGCATTATTATTTTGGCTTTCTTGGTGTTCGTACTTCAGCCTTTAACAGCAGGTTCTCCTATGCCCGCCTCACCACAGGGTGGAGGCGCAAGTTCACCCGCTGGATCCATAAGCTCTTTTGCGGCGCTCAAAGATGCATCTCTTGATGCGGAGGCAAGCAAACTCTACCGCAATCCCGGCATACAACTCACCTGGTCAACACTTGTTAGCTACTGTTACCACCTGCTAAAAAAAGAATTAATGATAAAGCCAACGGCTAGAATCGAAGAGTACGGCGCCACTTTTCACGTGTTGCACTTGGAAAAAAAAGAGGACGTGGAACTCTGCTATCTTATCTTTAAACTCAGCACCCGGGGTGAAAATCCTTTACATCGGCAGTATGAGTACTTTGACACTCCTATCCCCTCTTTTGCTCCGTGTCTTTGGATTAAGCGAGATGACCTTGGCAAGCTGCCCTCCTCTAAGCAACTAAAAGCCAAAGCAGACAGCCTTTTGAAAGTCTTGCAAAGGGAATGGACCTACGATCAAGCTGGCGAACAACTAATCATACAGCTCCCCAGCCAAGAGCACGCACAACTGTTAACCAATATTGTGAGGCGAGTTTGCCCTGATGCCACCTGTACCTGGCACACGAGTGGAAAAACAGTGCAGTTGAAAATTGCAATAACAGAGGATGCAGAAAAAGAGCTATTGGTGCCTATCTTTTTCACCCCTCGGGAGACTTGCTAAATGATCTGGTTTGCAGTTCAGACTCTAGCGCTGTGCCTTCTTACTACTGGTGCAGACCTTTTTGGCTCGACAGCGCCTCTGGGCCAGTTGCAAGCAATGGTACTAGACTGCTTTGAGAAAATCGAACGCAGTAAATGCGGGTCAAGGGAGCGTAGAATCATGTCCCGGAACGCGGGAATCCCCGATGAGTGGGAAATGCAAGATAACCAGTACAAGCAGGACGCCGTACTAGGCATCGCCGATGCGCTAGCCTCTATTTCTTGGAAGCGCACATGCACTGCGGACATAAGCACTATCGCAGCGGAAAACGTACCTGAAAGAATGGTTACACTTTTTAGTGTCATCTGGTGGCATCTTGATCCGTCCTCACTTCCCACGGTTATCCAAGGCCAGGGAGAAATGTGTTCTATTGTTTTCGAGGGCATAAAGCCTCCCGATGAAGACCTTCTGCGCAAAACACTTGCTCCCAAACTCGCTTCGGATCTTTAATGCCCCTAGGATGCAAATTCTTTGACAGGGGAGCTCGCCATGCAACAAGTAAGGAGTATCAGTTTAGCTATCGCACTGAGCACAGCCTGCTTGGCGGGGGCTCATCAAGTGTCTGCAGAACCGCTCGCCTCGCTGGCGCGGACCGTAGCGACGGTTGCGCAGCGCCTGTCAGGAAAAGACTCTTATCTTCGGGGGCGTAGCGGCACGCTCTGTCTGCTCGTTTCCCAATTATGTGAATACACATCACCAAGCTCAGGCTGGAAGCTGGAATATAGAGAAAATCACCTGTGCGCAAGAACAAATAGGCTCATACGACACTCGCTCCATTACGATGCCACAAAGCACCATTGCAGCGCTGAAGGCACATGTGTTCAACGACATCATTTGGCCCGACTTTACGCGTCTGCCTACCTCCAAGCTTCCCTTCATTCAGTTTCATGAAATCCAGATAG
>RGUK01000283.1 GCA_010027825.1 bacterium | reverse complement strand
TGACGAGATCAACACGGAAACCGTTGAGCGCTTTTCGTTTGATAACGGAAAGGTGCTGTACAAAAGCCCCCCCGACCTGAAAGTTATGGGTAGCAACGTATTTGTTCGCTACAACGTCACCTTTGAATTGAAAACAGATCTGCAGTTCCACCGCTTCCCCTTTGAAGATCACCGTCTGCCAATAATGCTTTCCAACGAATTTGTGACTCCTGACGAAATGATTTTCATTGTTGATGGCAGCTCGTTTCAGGTGCAATCAAAAACTGCTCCTGCCGGATGGCGCTTTCAGGATCTGAGCGTCGATGCTGGCATTCAACCGCTGCAATTAGATAACCAGGATGCTGGCAAAAAGGCAGAAACGCCCAAAGCTCTCTTCATTGCAAACTTCATCAAAGCATCAGCGCGTCGCGCCTTGGTTATTTTTCTACCCCTCTTTTCCATGGCCTTTTTGGGGCTGCTTGCCTTTGTGATGAACACCGCAAACACGGTGGGGAAAGTAACGCTGGCGATGAGCGCGCTCACGGGGCTGTTGGGCTATCGATTTGTTATCGAACAAATGTTGCCACAAGTTGGGTATTTCACGACAACCGACAACATTTATTTGCTGCTCTTGGTTTTTGCCTTTCTAAATTTTGCCATCCTTCAGGGGCGTAACCTAGACGTACCTTATTATAATGTAGGAAACAGATGAAACAGCACCGCGTCTACAAGCCATACAACCCCACACGCTCACGCCTCAAGATGACTCTGGTCGCCCTGGGCATCGTGGTAGTACTCATTCCTGGGCTCATTGCCATCTTGCCACAGCCCGGTTACCAGACTGGTATGGAAGATTTACCTGCATTGGTTGCTTATGCTGCAAGCGTACCTGAACAGTACGCCTTAGATAATGACAACACCATCAAACCTGCATTTAATAAAATTTACGCGCAGGACGCACCGACCTGGCAATCGAACTATGCGGACAAGCTCCGCTGGCTTGGTAGCAAACTACATGCGGTCAATCCGCCTCTCTGGAGCCCCAGCTTTTTTAAAAAGCAAATTGTCAGCCTTACCAAAAAACGTGAAGCCGCTGGCATGAAAGGCGACTTTATCGCGAAGCTTACCACCGGCCCACAAAGCAAAATTTTTTACTTTGGTAACATCCACGGGGCTTTGCATTCCTTAGTCCGCTGCCTGCAAAAGCTGAAAACGCTTGGTGCAATCAATGACGACCTGACCATCACAAACCCTGATTATTTCATTGTCTTCATCGGCAACACCATTAGCCGCTCTCCCTACTGCATGCAAACGCTGAGTATGGTGTGTCGGCTCGTAGAAAAAAACCCTGAACAGGTTATTTACCTGCGAGGCGGACACGAATCAAAAAATTATTGGCAGGAACAATCGCTCAAAACGCAGCTGCAAGTTTTTGCTAAAGACCTAGGCAGCGGAACCGTCCCCTTAGCTGATGAAGTAAATGCCTTGTTCAACACGCTTCCCCTCGCAGCTTATGTGATGGCAACGGAGGAAGACAACCAATGTATTCGCTTCTCCGACGTCGGCCGCACCCAGGATGAACGCCTGACGGAAGCACAGTATGCTTCATTTTTAACAGCAAAGAGCGATGCAAAAGTTGCATACTATCATCTGGAAAAAAAGGAGACTAACCCTCCTGCAATAAAAGTAAGCGTCATTTTCAAGGGCGAGAAAAAGCGGGAAACCTATCAACCGCACGACGGCTTACGCCTTCTGGAACCAGATATGGACTCAGTAGCATGGACCGCGCTCTCCTGTCCGACCATTTTGTATCAAAAGGCAATCAAGTTTTTCTTCGATGCGTTTAGCGTCATCATCCCAGGAACCAAGCTCGCTGATTGGACCATTACTCTTTATAACCGCGATGTACGAACAACAGAGCCCTTTAAAGCTACGACGTTCAACCTGCTGACGGGTCAGAATACGTCGTCGGATAAGAAGCAAATAGCACCGGCGCAACCAACAAAGAAGCCTGCGCCCGAGCAAGCCTCCACACCTTCCCCTCGCAACAACGTCCAACAAGATGAACACACGTCTCCTACCATCTCGCTAGATACTGCCATCACCAGTACTATTCAGCAGCTGCAGGTAATACAAGAGCAAGCACAAGCATGCATACAAGCACTGCAAGAGGCACGAAGCGAGCCGAGCCCTACAACCAGAACGCCAGCGGCGGCACAGACCCCACAGAAAGCGCCGCCAAATCCTGCCAAGCCGGTCGCAGATGAAGAAGTTTCCGCATTTGAGCCAATACCTTAAGGATAGTATGAAACGCTTTATAATAACGCTTCTACTTGCCTGCATCGGCAGCGCGGCAGAGGCACAACAAAAGCCAGCCAGTTCTATGGTAGAACACACCGCACGCGGTTACTCATGGCAACCACCGGCAGCAAAGGCAACAGGAAAAGCACACCTTATTAACACCGCTGGGGACGAGGCGGATGAGCCGGACCTTGAAACCATGACGAAGCTGGCGGTTGAGAATAAGGATCTGGATTTCTATTTGGGCGGGAAGTTGAAAGATGAATTTTACTTTCTCAATCGCTGCTACACCTTGCGCAATGACTACGGCGACCAAAATGATTTTTTCCGACACAAGATGCAACTTGATACCGTTGCTACACAAGGCGCCAAGAAATATGGCCGTCCCGCATCGCAAGCCACTATTCGTCTGACTAATTACGTTCTCTGGCAGGATGAGGCACATTACACACCAATGTACATTGAACAGATTAGCCTGCCTGACGACGACACCGTGCTTGCGCGTAATGTGCCCGTCAAAACTATTGTGCCTCTCGTTTTTGTTGAAGAGGCATGGTTCAAGTTGCACCTAGATACCTTTGCAGCGCCCTTCAAAGACGGCGACACCTTTTTGAAAATTGGCTACTTCCCCTATGAGCTTGGCCGCGGCCTCAGCATGGGCGTGCACGAGGACCTGGCCGTCGACTACTTGGGCTGGGGCGGGGAAGGCGGCTTTACGCGC
>RGUK01000282.1 GCA_010027825.1 bacterium | reverse complement strand
CGTTCGGCACGGAATGGGAAGACCACGGCCGCGCGCCTTTTCCATGAGTTGAACGGCAATCAATTCCTGGAATTGGTTCGCCTCGATCGCCACGATTTCAGAATTGAACTCACGATGTCGCTCTAAAATCAGATCGACCAAGGTCTCCGTATTGCATCGCACCATATCGCAATCACAGAACAAGGTTCCATCAACGGCGCGACCCATGCGGACGATTGCGGAATAATCGCCTTGTCTGCTATCGCGCCCTTTCGATGGATCGACGGCGATAATCCGGTTGGCCAACTGCGGCCAATCGCCTTCCCACCAGATATGCGGACCAAAATGTTCCGCCGGCCATTCAGCGCCCTCTTGATCGACGAATTCGCCTTCAAGTTCCTGCAATGCTGTTCGATCGGAATATTGAGACTCCAAGGATGAGACAAATTGCGTGTCCAAAAATGGGTTTTCCTTCGTCTTCGCCCTGATCAATTCAGTCTCTGGTTTCCCGGTTGCAAATGTTTCGTAAGTCCAATGCCCCAAACCCTTTGGGGTAAATGTCGCGCTAAGCCATCCCGGTTCACCTCGTTCCCGTAATGTTGCGATCGCTACGGAATAAGCTTCTTCAGCCATCAGGCTGGCCTCATCGAGCCAGACGCCGGAAAGGTTAGGCCCACGCAATCGTTCCGGATCGTCCGCTGAGCGGAATAGGATTTCCGCGCCGTTAGGCAAAGTGATTGACGGCGGCTGGCGTTTGATCGAGTCGATATCGTATGCGCCCAACAATTTCAAAATTTCAATCATCGTGCGCAATGACGAATCGGCCAGCATGGGATAGGTTGGCGCGGCCACCAGGAATAAACGACCCTTGCCATTAGGCGACATAGCTCGCTTGGCTAGGTCATATGCGCCGATCCAACTTTTCCCGGCACCACGACCTCCGACGAATCCCCTATACCGGGCCAGGGAGTGATGGAATTTGTGCTGGGCTTGGTGCAGCCTGATCGTTATCTGGTCGATGATGCGTGATTTGGACATCAACGATTTCCTCGACTATTTGCCGGCGCACCGTCTCCGTCGAATTGATTTCGTGCCGCTCGATATAGCCGCGGGATTTGCCGATCGTTTTAAGCGTGAAGCATACCGCCCATGCCTCACCATTTATAACCGCTCGAGCCAACGCACTTTCGGCATGATCGACCAATGATTCCCTGGCATCCAAAACGATTTGTTTCAGATTTGCCGAAGCCGCTATCCTGTGGTGAAGGCTTTCCCGTTCGATTCCAAGATTGCGGGCCGCAAGCGAAATATTCCCATGTGACGCGGTCAAAGCTTTTGCAATTGTTGCCTCCGGTATTTTTCGCCTTGCCATGTCCTTTTTCCTAATGTGATAAAGCGTAACTTATTAAATAGATTAATCTTGCGTCTTATCGGGAAGCGCCGGGGTCGGATTTGCACCGCCTCCTTCCGACTGGATGTCGGACATTCCACTAGCAGAACTTCCGGCGCGTTTTGGATAGGGCTTGCGTAGCGGCTCAATGCGAAGACGAATTTCGTCGTCAAGCGGCATGAGGTAGCGATGTTTTCCCGGTGTAATAAATTTTTTGGCATTATTTGGAATTTTAGAACGAGCTTTTCCATTAAAATTAACACCAGTATAAGCCCTTTTATTTAATCGACGATCTCCTATCCTATACTCAAAACTTTGAGAAGTTGCTCCTGTATAAACCCAATTTCCTGCCTGATAAATTCCACCATGATGCCCTGCTTGAGGATCAGCAAACGAAACAACTAGGCGCAATCCTTGTGATTTTTTTTTTAAAAAACGAAGAGCAATAGACACGATTCTTGAAATTTCTGTTTTATGAACACTCATGGCAATTCTTACAAGTTCGCAGCATTCGGTCATTAGAAGGCCATATGGCGATCCAAGACTTTTATTCATTCCCCAAGCAAACAAAACTACTCCTATAAATTTATTATCTTCCCATGCCCCAATTCTTATGGTTTTTCCTACGGGAACAGTTTTTGAATAATGCCACTTCTCGCACGCATATCGTGCGGCCTCGGCTGTTGCCCAATCAATTTTTAATTCAGGACGTAAACTCATGTCCGCACTCCGGGCATGTGATTTTAGCTTTTTCATCTAATCTAGATTGATCATTTATTGATGCAGGTTCAAAGTTTGGCGGAGTAATTCCCGCCTCTTCGGCCAACTTCGCCATCATGTCCGCGAGTGCCTGGCTTCCAGTCTGAACATCGCGCAAAAGGCCATCCAGTGCAACCGCATCCGCTTCAGCCATAGCCGCCATTGGATCGAGGCTTGCCAGAAGTTTATTGGCCTCGTCTTCATCAACATCAAGGACAAGAACGGGAACAATTGTCTCCGGCGTGGCCGATGCGCGTAGATGTCCGTCAATCAATTTAAGACCTTCCGGAGTCTCATATGCGATCAACGCGTCCGCATATCCAACTTCGGCAAGAATTCCTTGAAGCGCCTCCTGTTGCGCCTTCGGATGCTTGCGCCAGTTCCGTTCGTTCGGAATCAAATCCTTGGCCGGCACCCTTTTCAATTCCTTTATTCTATCTCTTATTTTCATAGTTCTTTCCTTTTTAACTCAATCAACATCCGAATATGCTCCGCCGCCTTTTCCAAATCCTCAACATTCGGAACCCATCTGCGCTAACTGTGCGTGATGGCAATGGATTCCAGATTCGTCCTCTGGATGGTAATGATCTGGTCTGATGGGATTGTTCATTTCATTCGTCCATTTCGTAAAAATAATCCAGCCAGCATTTTTTCGGTTCCGCGCCGTCGTGATAGTGGCTCATGTGCCGATCCTTGCGATCGCCGGGACTAATTGCCGAATAGCCATTCGCCACTCGGTCAATCATGATTTGCAGTTTTTCGACCGATCCAGGCATCGCGTCCGTGGGTTCCGCATAAGGTTTCCCCGCGTATAATTCCGGCGCGATAACCAAGGCGATCGTGGTGAAAATATTTGAAGACATCGGCACCAATTCCGGCAATATTT
>RGUK01000281.1 GCA_010027825.1 bacterium | reverse complement strand
CGATTGATTCACTATCGGTTAGTGTCTTACCACATCGTAAACAACAGCCGTTATGGAATATATCCACACTAGCATCCAGCTTACCAAACTGGCCGGCTTCAACCATACGGAGTAACCAAGCTGCAGCATCGCCGGCCGGGGTTTTCACTTCTTTCAATTGGCCTGTGGCCTTATCACGGCGGACTAACTTACCTTTACGATAGTAGCCCGTATAATGAAAGTCCAGATACCTACGCTCTGTCTTAACGTGCATAAAGCTCATATCCTTAAACGGAGTCTGAGAAACTTTAAACGTATAGTCCTTGCCCGTTGCCTTTGAACGAACGGTGAAAGGTGCACCATTTACTTTCTTACCATCCCGGCAAAGCATGTGAGCCAGATTAGAAGCGGATATCTTATGATTCATACTATATTAAATTAAAAATAACCGACTTACCGAATACGAGTTATTTACGCTTCACTCGCACTCCCATTTTCCATTGGAGAATATTCGTAACAGTACTCCACCTTATTGCCTACATACTTGTTCGGCACCTCAGTCGGTTATTTTATTGACTATTCCGATATTCGTATGCATCGGAATTGCCTACGTTGTTAGGACAAAGAGAATGATGTTGTCCGTTTTCGGACTTACACACGTCACACTTTTCTTTCATGTTTTATGTTTTAGTAGTCAGTACGGGAGTCGAACCCGCATCCCCCATATGGATATGGGACGTTACCTTCTCAGCGATATTCATTTTCGCTTACGCCAACTGACTAAACCACCCGATTAGTTATCGGAGAAATCAACACCACCGAGGATACTATCCCCGTCATTCATACGAGCGACCTTCTCTTTGGCGGCCCGGCGTATCTGACCGATAGTTTCCCGCAGGTCTTCGACGTCCGTCATACGGCCGGCGCGTTCCCAAGCGGCGTCAACATTCTTTTGAAGGAACTGGCGAAGCGCTTTGTTATGGGGTTCGTCACCGAGCTCATCAATGAAGTCCTCAAGCGATGCAACCGCTGCCATACGCAGTGCGAGCGACTCCGAGCTATCCGGCGAGTCGGCCGTAATAACGTTAGCCAACATGCAGGCCATTTTCACTCGCTGGGTATCCATTTCCTTAATCAGTCCCAGAATCTCACCAATGTTTCCAATGTTCATAATTAACCGTTTAATTTAGGTTTAAGTGTATTTATCAATTCAGTTTCAATGCGGTGTGCTTCGGCCTTACCACGAACGACCTGTAATACGGTCACCTCGTATATGGCGGACTCCTCACCGTCCCAACGTCTCATATCGCGATACAATGGCCAATCCTTTTCCCATTCGATACGGGCCCTGCTCACGTGCTTGGTGCTTGTGGAAACGATTGATAGCTGACCATTTGAATGCCCTACCTTTAGCGACCGTAATACCAATGTATTGTTTGTTGTTGACGGTATTGGTGATAAGATATATCACGTGGTTTCTATCACTTCGTTTCTTTCTCATATTCATTTATTATCGTGCGTAGAATGCTACCCATTGTGCTTTCCGCCAGGGTATATCGTTTTGAGTACCGGCGGCCCATTTATTACCGAGGGCTTTCTTTCGGTCCTCATGCCGGCCACGGATGCGGATAGACCTTATACCATGTATCTCTTTCAGATGTTCACGGAAATCATTGATACCATCTACATCATACATCGGAAGAGCCCCCAGAAACTTAGTGGAGCGTTTGGCGATTTTTCTTGGAACGTTCATACTTACTTTTTATTAGGTTAATTACTTGGCGGCGATGGCCTTAGCAGCCGTGCGGAGCATCTTATTCATCTTCGTTTGGGCGGCCACATACGTTTTGGCATCCTTCATACTGACGAAACGCTTAACGACACCTTTGGCTGCTTTCACTTCGTACACCCAATAGCGGTCGGGCACGAAACCGTTATCGGCCAGAGAGAGGGTGCGGACTACCTTTTTGATACTTACTTTCTTACTCATAATGCGGAATTGATTAGATGAATGAATAGGGTTGAAAAGGAAAAATCGCTAATCAAATGTTAGCGATTATCCAATCGGCCTGCTCGCGCTTCCGAATGTTCCAGCGTTCTTTGAGAGCCTTACGGATCTCCGAGTGGAACTTTTTAGGAATGACACCCATAACGACCGGAAACTCACGGAGGAAGTCACGCAGTGCCAGCTCCTCCTCGCGGAACATATCGAAGAACTGGCGAGCCTTCACAATCTCGCTCTTGCTCCGGCACTCGATAACGGATACTTTACCGTCGTAGTGCTTAAAGGTCACCGTAGCGAGCACCTTGCCAGCCTTACGCTGGGGGAGCTTCGAGCCGGCGAACTGCTTGAACGGGTTTTCGATAGCCCGGCCAAGAGCCGAAGGCGAAGAGGTCGAGAGGCGGAAATCCTGAAATTGAAGCGTACCTTTCATATTAGAGTTTTTTATCATATCCTCCACTCATTTGGGGGACACCCCCAAAGTTAAGGATAATTTCCCACACTACAATGCCCTTTTTGATAAATCTTTTCTAATTTTTTCCCCATTCTGTTAGAAAATATCTAATGGGCATTGAGGATCAACGGGTTATGCTGCCCTGAATATCAATGAATTATGGGCGGTTTCTTAACCATTTGATCCTCAATACATTATACGTCCGATGTTTTCTTTACTTATAACGGCCGGATTATCAACGTTTTAGGTGTTTGGTTAGATATTTTCTAATTCAAGACGATGTCGCATTAAATAATTTCTAATACAATGGGGATTATATTAGATATTTTCTAAAACACTACCGAATACCATACACAGCCATATTGGCTTATATTCATTTTGCTCAATCGGCTTATATTTACTTTTTACTACGTTAACCGTTACGGCTTATATTTATTTTATTTCACTACAATTGTTATTCGCTTATATTCATTTCTTATACTTATTTTTTTTCTTAGCGATGGATGCATGGGTGGGATTTTAGCGGTTTAGCCCATACCCTTTGACGGTGTTTTTGTTTTATCTACGATTAAGGGGTATCACATTCGTTTTGATA
>RGUK01000029.1 GCA_010027825.1 bacterium | reverse complement strand
AGGTTGGCTATTTACGTCTGCGGCACGGTTGGTTTCGGGCCGACTACCCGGACCACACAGGTGAAACCGTGTACGAGTCGAACCCAAAGGGCGACGGCATTTTTGACGATGACGAGCGCCTGTCGGAATTAACAAAAGCGGTCAGGGCACTTGCACATAGGCATGCAGCAAAGGCATGACCGCTATTTTTTGGGCTGTCGCCGTTGCAGTGCTGTTGCACTGGATTTCAGATTTTGACGACGAACTTACAGAAGACACAGGACCACATTAAGGAGCAACGGATGCGATTTCACGACGTACACCAAAAAGTATTGCAGTGGGCGTATGATCGCCAGATCATTCCCAACAGCAATCCAACTGCCCAACTCATGAAGACGATGTCAGAGTTAGGCGAATTAGCTGACGCGACCCTCAAGGCGGACGACGACGCTATCGTAGACGGCGTAGGTGACGTGCTCGTGACGTTAATTTTGTACTGTGCTTTGCAGGGCCTTGACCCGATTCAGTGCCTAGAGAGTGCCTACAACACGATCAAGGACCGCAAGGGCAAACTCACGCCGGAAGGCATTTTCGTGAAAGAGCTTTAATTTGCCGGCGGAGAATATACCGTCGGTATAGTTTCAACACCAAAAACAAAGAGAACACATGCTTACAAAAGTAAAAAACACAGGCGGGCCGGTTTACCCGCAAGCCGCGGACACCCCCGTAGGCGGCGAGGGTATTACGTTGCGTGACCATTTTGCCGCGGTGGCACTGCAGGGAATTTTGACCAACAACAAAGAAATGAGACGCCTTGCGGAGATTGAACAGGAAGACGGTGGCACTATGTATGAAGGAATCGCATACGCGGCCTACAACCTGGCCGATGAAATGATTCGTGTTCGTCGAGAAGCTCGTGATACTGCGGTGGTGTAATGGACCGCGATCAGTTTTTTGACAACATATTCAATGAAACAGGCGACGCTGCTGCAGCGATTCGCCTGCAACGGCAACTCGCCTATGAAGAGCGGGTCATCAAGCGCGTATTTACTGAATGCGGAATTAAAATCAATTCGTGGGGCAGACTTGTTAACGAATGCAGAAACGAAACAGGCGTCCCAAAACTGAGTTTTCGGTGGTTCAATTCCAGCACGCGGTTTCCGGTACGCCTGTGCGGCCGGCGATTTCCAGGCATGCATGAACTTACAATCGCTGATCTTTTTAAACCGGCTGAAAAGAATAGGCTGTTTAAAGCAATTGTAAAGAATCTGCACAAGCAAGAAATCGACGCCACCAAGGGCTTCGTGTTCGTGTTTCCGGTCGTACGCACAATGTATTGTGCCCACAACGTTCTAGGGGCACAATCTGTTGGGCCACGCTGGACAATGCATCTCGAAAACGCCATACTCACGGTCGAACCAACCGCGTCGTTCTTTAAGTGCGTCGGCTCGGAGTGGTTTTTGGGTTAGGGCAACGGAGTCGCCCGTGTCTTTTCGCGTCGCCCACAACTCGCGTAGCGTTTTCGCTCCAGTCACGGCGCTTTTCTTCCAGTCCGGCCAACTTGACGAGTGTCGGGCTTTTTTGGCAAACCGGGCAGCACATACGGAATGTGTGCCCGTGGTGGACGAATCCCAGCTCGCAATGCGTGGCGACGGACGGCTGGTCGAAAGCGGTTACAGGTTTAACCCGCTCGGTTTTGAAGCATTGTGTCGAGCGTTGAGCGGGGGGCTCGTGACTATTTTCAACGAATTGGCCGGAGAGGTGTCACGCCGGTTGCCCGATAGGGACAGCCATGCCGACGACATCGCCGCGGCGGTCAGCATTTACAACACCGCACTCCGTGTGCGGTTTGAAGTGTTGCGGGAACGCACGTTGCTCGTCAACCATCAGGAGCGGGCGATTGAGGGCTTTCTCGGCCTCGACCACCGCATGCTGGACAACACAGAATTTTTCGATATCGTGGCGGCCGCCCTGCAGGACAAGCAACGCCACGCAGAGTTCTACAGGGCCGAAATCGTGGGGCGGGAACTGCGGCTGTACTTCATCGACGCCAATTCGCGTCGGGAAGCATTGCACCCGGATCCCCGGCACACGTTCGCCGCTGGCTGGTACTTCTCAAACCGAGAAGATGTCGGGCAGGCTGTTAAAGGTGCGTTGTGTGTGTACACGCGCTTTGGTGTTGCGTTTGAACCGACGACGACGAAAACAAAAGTCGTGCACGCGGGGGCTGATTTGCTCGGCAGAACCACGGCCATGGCCACGCGAGTAGCCAGCCGAAACGTCGATATGGATGCCCTCGCGGCACAGATGCGAAAACTGCTGAGCATGTCGCTGAACTTTTCTGATAAAAAATCCGATCACGATAAAGCCGTCCGCTACTGGACGAACTATCTGTGCAAATTCAAAATCAAAACTGACACGGCGGCGTCTATTGTCAAAAACGCAATGACTGCCGGCTCAGATTTAAAACTGCGACAACCACTTGAGGTTTATAGCCGCCCGGTTCTCGCTTCTCGAAACGTTTATGACCTGGCTTGCTCGGTTTTACGCATCGCCAAAACCGAATACGCCATGTACAGAGATATTTTGCAGGGTGCCGCCATGCGTATGTTGGTCCCTGAAAAAGAAGAAGGATGGAACGCCCGATAACTTAGGGAGAAGATGATGAGTAATAAAGAAAACGGTCTCGTTATTACCGGCGAAGTTGTTCACGCTGGCGAGATCTCCCCCGAAGTCGGTGACCTGACCCCGGCTTTACAGAAGGTCGTTGCACAGATCGACCGGTTGTTCAGTGACGCACAAAACACAAGCATTCAGGCAGTTTGGAACATCGGCAAGCTGATTACCGAGGTCCAGGGCGATCCGGACAAGTACCTCACAACTGAGCAGCAGTCAGCACATATTGACGGTGAAGCACTGATTATGTCGATTTTTGCTCCGGTGTACTCGGTCGAACAGTTGCGAAATTCTGTAATGTTTTTCGAACGGTATCCGTCCGAGCATGAAGTTCGTCGTTTGCTGGAACTGCGGTGCCCCGAACGGCCGCGCTGGCGATTGACGGCCACGCACGTGCAATTGCTGGCCCAGATTCCAGATGACACGCAGCGGGCAGCGATTGAGGAAAAGTGTGCCGAAGAGGCGTACACGGCAAAGACGCTGGCCGGCGAACTGCAGGAAATCCGCGGCAAGAAACGACCCGGGGCCGGCAGGACGCATGAAGCCCCCAAGGGCCTCAAGCAGCAGGTCGCCGATTTGCTGCAGCATCAGCGGCGGTTTATTTCTCGTTCTGACCAACTGTGGTTGAACGAGGAAAGCGACAACATCTACGACGACATTGCGAACGCCTCGCCCACCAAGATTGACGAAACGGTGCGCGGTTATTTGAAGGAAGTCGAAGAAAACTTCGACCGCTTGTCCGATATTATTGCCGATCATCGGGCAATGTGCCGGAAAATTCGAGAAGAAATTATAGACAAGTTAGACGACGAGGAGGAAGAAACAGACGACACGGATACAAGTCGAAAGTCTCGTTCACAAATCACGCGATAGGACACCTATGTTTACCATCAAAAACGTACCCATTGTTATTGAGCCCGGTGTACGTGCCCTTGAATCGGAGATCGCTGTCAATGACCACGTAGCCGGGTTTCGAACCGTACCCGTGCAGTTAACACGTGTACCGTTAGAAGAAACGTCGGCTGAAAAACTGCCGTTTATTCCGACGACGCGTACGCCGCACGTTTTTTCAGTGTCTGCGAATTTAGATACTTCGCTGGCACTAGTGTTATATGATTCTCTGGGTAGGATCTCTACGCTCTATACCCGGAACAAGCCCGACACGAGTTGGGAACGTTTCGACATTGCCGAGGAACACGCCGGCAAGTCGATAACGCAATTTTCTGTGCGGTTTGTATTTGCCTCGCAGAAAGATCGATCAAAATTTCTAACCGCGATGGAGAAGATCGTCGACCAGGCGGGGCGAGAAATTAAGCCTAACATTGAGGACGTAATGGCTGCTTTGCGGCCACTCGCTCGCTCAAGGGTCGCACCGGTTGTCATTCCAGTAGCAGTGGAAAAGTGTTCATTAGGTAAGATCAAACTCTAATTTTCGAAGCCGCAGAGGGAACTGCTGCTATGGCGGATGGATCCGCAGATTTGTGCGTCTGTATTCTGTTTTACGGTGCTGACGACTATTGCTGTCAGTTGGCCCGACGGATTCTCAACCGCCCAATGCACGAACTGGGCGAATCAAACGTTGAGTTTCGGTTTGGTTTCAATGCCGTGGGCGATGCAACGCGCGAGGCAGCAGCAGCGTTCACCGACGTCTCGGACTATGCAGTCCCAGTCGTCGTGGATTCTGAAACCAACATCTACAAATACCCGATGATGCGGCGATTGTTTTACGATAAGCCGTTAACTGCACCGCTAACAATGTGGTTTGACGACAATTCCTACATCGACCCAGACGTCGACACAGAAACGTGGTTGTCACGTATCCTGGCACACATGGATTATTGCAGCGTGATCGGGTCTGTGTATACGCAGGGCCTGCTCGGCAATCAGGGCGAGTGGATCAAAGCCCAGCCGTGGTTCAACGGTAAACCGCCGGTACCGT
Organism: bacterium; assembly: GCA_010027825.1. The sequence goes on along the minus strand of RGUK01000029.1, from coordinate 10,556 downwards.
ACGTCAAATACGCTGCCGGTGGGTGGTGGGTTGCACGAACTGAAGTACTGCAGATGTTTGACTGGCCATCGCCGAAAATTAGACATTACGGCGGCGACGTCATGTTTGGCGAATTGCTACGCCAGCACGACCTGCAGTTGTGCCATTTTCGAGATAACGTCATGATTCAGGCGAACGCCAGCGGTGTAGAATCCGTCGCACAGCGCCGTGGTTTCGATGCTCCGCCTGTGGGTTTTGATTACGAGACGCCAAATGTCGCTTAATGTTGTTCGTGTTGACATCGCCAAGACACGCGAGGGTTGGCCTGAAGGCACTCCGTTTGCCCCGGCTTATGTGCGAAAGCTCAAACACGGCGAAAAGAAAAATTGGATGGTGTTGGGCGCCGCTTTTCAGCCGGGCGAAGAGCCAGCGTGGGATTTAACAGAACACGACGAGTACTTGCGTATTCCGTTGTTTTCATATGATTTAAACCCCAAACCTGATTACGCTTTGGCGTTTATGTTGAATTTAGGTCTGTCGTGTGCCGGGCACCTGCCGCGTGAAATTGATAGTTTTTTTATTGTTACCGGCAGCCCTGTTGACCTCATGTATGATCCTGATACAAATATTCACACCGGCATTCGTTGTTGGATCGGTTTTGCAGTCATTTTGAAGGAATAAATCTATGACAAACAAGTCGTGTGCTACACCTCGTGCTAATTCTGGCTCGACAAATGTTGCTTTGGATACGAGCGGGCTGTCCGCGGCCCTCAAGCAAATGGCTGAGGCCCAGATGGCTGAGCAAATGCAAAAGTTGAAAGAACAGGCTAAGGCTATGGCAATTAATCCTGTAGCGACTATCGCGGAGGTAAGCGAGCGCATGTCGGCCCTCTATAGCCGATACGAAAAGTTGCAGGAGATTGGCAAGATTCTGAACGGCGTCGGGCTTTCTGAGCCGATTCCCGAAGACCTGTCTATCGAGGATATCGCTATTACGTTCCGGACAAAGGACGCAAATTCTGAGACCGGATACAGCGATTACAAAACAGCGTCGGTCAAGAACGTCATCTGTGCCGGCGACATCTATAAGTTGCTGTCGGGCGAAATGGGGGTGCTGATCAGCAGTGGGAAACCGCCAATCCGGACCGGCAGATCCGTCCGATTATTTCAGCCGAAGCGAGTAAAAATTCATGACCACCGCGTTTAGCTATCAGAGAATTCTGACTAGACGCGATAAGATTTTTAAAACAGCACTTCATCCCTATATCGACCGCACTTTGACCGGCAGCACGCCCCGCGATATCTGCAAAGATATTGTGGAGGTGCTGCCGGCAAGCGTATCTGAGGGCGCTGTTTTTGAATCTATTCGTGTTCTGGCCGGCGTGACTTTGTCTCGCAAAATGGCGGCTGAGTTGGCTTGGCGTTTAGCCGGCAATGTCGACAAACTGCAGGCGGGCATTCCTGTTCTGCCGTGGACGCAGCAAATGGCCGACGAACGAGTGCCTGTCTGCTTGGAAGACATGCGGCCGATGCGTAAAAAGAAGATTCCAGGCTATCTGTTTTATTGCCGGGCTTTGGCTGGCTCACCCTGCCCGATGTTGTTCACGCAGTTTATTTCCGTTAACAGTTGCCGCGGCATTTCGCAGACGCTTGGTTTTTCAAAACCTTGGGGCCCGTATCCGTGCCGCACACCGCTGAATTTTGTGAACCTCCTGTTTTACGCTCACGTTGAAGCGGCGAGCAGCAGAACGCACCCGAGTTTTACAAAGATCAGCGTTTCGAGCAGTATGTTAAAAGAAAACAGGGAGAAGATTGAGATTCGCTGCCGGACTAAGCCGTGTCCACAACAGTTCACTCACCCTTGTGCTTTTTGCTGGGTTGGTTACGATAAATGCGAAGCCGCAGTCCACCCGATTACATATGTTGTTCGCGAGTGCCCGACGTGTAATTCAAACGGTTGGTTTAACCCAGGCGAGGCGAGTCTTACGTGCCAGCAATGCCGGCATAAAATGTTTCAGGACGAATTCGATACTTCTACAAGTCAGGGATGACTATGGCTAGTATTGGCTACAAAAAGAAGGGCGACAACGGACCGCTTTATAACCCCGAGCGTGATTATGCTTATATCACGCCGACGCTCATGCGCATCGCCATCGAGAATCTCGACGCGGCGATTCAAACCGGTAATACGGATAACATCTCTTCGGACGAGATTGTTCGGGTCGCCACTTGTCTGGCCGACGCACAGCGAGATTTTGTTAACGCCGTAGATCCGGTTGAGTCTTTTGAGAAGGCCCTGCGCCGACACGGGTTTTACGATTTTCGTTCTTGTGTGCAGCGGTTGTTGTTCGCCAGCATCGGCGAAATTTTTTGTGCGGCCTGGTTTTCGGCCGTGCGTGAAGTTTCTCTGGTCGGAGAAGAGTCGCCCGCTGGTGAAGATATGGCACGGTTCACAGCAGTCGTCAGAGAATTTGCTTCCAAAAACAAACAATCGTGGTATAACGCCGACCACATGGCTGAGCACCTTCGGATGCTGAATGATGTGTTGCAAGCACGAGTTAACGAACTTGGCCACCAACTGGTTACCACGCAAAATAGAGTAAGAGAATTAGAACGGGCGGCACAAGAACGCGAACTTTGTCAACAAAAAAAGCCGCAAACGTTTGTTGAATATATTCGTGCTGAATATGAAAAAATGAAAGGCCAAAAGAAATGCCCAAGTACAGGATGTACAAGGACCCGGCACAGTTCGGGGCCAAGCTAAACAAGAAGACGGCAGACACAATCCGTTTTCTCGGGCTCGACCTGGGCAGCAACTGCGGCGTTGCGGTATACGACTACGAGCCCGGCAAAAAAATGTTGCAGGAAAAACTGCAACTTTTTCAGTGGGACCTGTCAACGCAAGGTCTGGAATCAGGCGCTGCCCGCTTTGTCCGTTTGCGGGCGTTTCTGAACGTTACCGCTCCGGACGTAATTGGTTATGAGGACGTCAAATACTCTCCCCCGAAGGAGTTTTTTGTCAACAAAAAGTTCGGGATTCCGGCGGTGTTGTCTCGGGTGGCCACGGCGTCTGAAGTTTTAGGCGGCATGAAAGTAACGGTGGCCACCTGGGCTCAAGAAGCGGAACTGTTATCCAATGGGTTCGCGATCAGCACAATTAAGAAGTTCGCCACTGGAAACGGCAAATCTTCAAAAGACGACATGATTGCCGCGGCGAATAAAACTCTCGGCGTGGCGTTCGACTCGTCGAAATATAAATCCACCGGTATAGACAACGTGGTCGACGCGGCTTTCGTGCTGTTATTATTAATGCAGACTACGCACGCGGGCATAATTAACTCTAAAGCCAAATGAATCGGCCCGACACGTTTATCGAGGTTCCGGAGATCACCGGGGCAGACGCGATACCCGTCTTGTCCTGTGCCGACGCACTCCGCCGCCGCGATAATCCTGTCACTCTGTTCACGCCGGCTATTCTTTTCACGCACGGCGGATTTGACCGCGATCCCGTTATGGAGTTCGACGCCCGGTTTCCTGCCGAGAGTCGTGACATGCGGCCGTTCTGTATTGACCTCAAAAAGGATGAGGAATTCTTTTTCGAGGGGCTGGGAATTATGCCGCCGCCAGGGCTGACCAAACCTGTCAACTGGGATAAACGGCTCTACGCTATTGACCAGCGCCGGGCCGAGGAGTGCATTTCTTTTTTGAGCGGGATTGCTTATTCGAACCAAAAGACAGGTGTGTTCGGCAGCGGGTTTGTCTACGGCCTCGATATAACCGACCCGACATCTAAAAAAAACGACCGGCTGCTTGTAGCCATCATCGGTGTTATCAGCAACAAGTCCGTACTCTTTCTGGAGCCGCGTCCCACCGACCGGCCTGTCCTTCGCCGGTATAAAACCATGAACGGTCAGTTGCCGCCTATTCTTCGGACGCAGACAATATTTACGAACTTCACCGGTGAAGACCCCCTGAAGATGCGAGACGAGTAATGGCTGAAAAACAAGATAAGCCCGTTGACAAGTTTTATGCCGTCGTCCTTACTGCAGACGGCGACATGAAAGTAGAAGAGTTTGAGTCTGCCGGCGAGTTAGCGACACGGCTTAAAAGCCTTGTAGATCGGGACGTTACGGTGTTCCAGTTCTTCGGCCAGCGTCTGCACATTTCCAAGCCGCCCTTCCGCCACCTGATGACGCCGCAGGGAAACATCCCGTTGTTTGATGCCACACCAGACAGCCTTGAACCTGACGAAACTGGATACCTCGGCATGGATCCCATTTACTTTGAAGGGCCGCCGCAGATCAAAGTTTCGCAGCAACGCACACCCAACGGGCAAGCCGACGAGTTCTTTGACGACAGTACCGAAGACGTGACGAACATTTTTGACAACATATTGCCAGATCCTGATGCATAAATTTTTGCCAAAAACGCGGCATATTAGATGCCCGTCTGTATTGCATCAGCGGGTTATGTCCCAGGGCTCATAGTCCACCGAAAGTTTTGAGTATGCGTATCGTTGAGTACCGTGGTGTGCCAGTAAAGCGGCAAAAAAGAATCTTCGATCACGACGGCGTTGATCTTGGAATTCGCATCACGTTTTATGACGGTCGGGCGCCAATCGTCGTATCAACAGACGACTGGCAAAAGAATTCTAAGAACCGATATTTTGGCCCTGAAGCTAAACGATGCGAAGTTGTTCGGTCGTTTGCGGTTGCTCGTTAGTCCGATCACACAACAAACCTGAGAAGGCAAATGTCTACACTTGCAGATCGACAGATTGAACTGGTTCAAAAATTTGACGACGAGATGCTTTATTGGCTTGATGGCGTTGTCAGCAAAATGCACGTATCCGGCGTGGGTGAAAAATTAGATCACTTTCGCAAAGGCCGCGAGCCGAACCGCCCGCCGTGCGTAACGCTTGAACCGCGGCGAAACGGACAACTTATGCTTGGTCTTGTCGTCAGCCGTCCGCGAAACGGTCGATTTGTTTATGACACCGTGCTTGGCCACTGGGACCTGTCGGTGCCCATTCGTCCGCACGGCTTACTGAATGAAAATAAGCCCCGCCACCGTCGGGTTGCTTCGTGGGGCCTGCAGTTGTTGCGTGGACTGCTGGAGTATGGCCGCAGGGTCAAAAACAACGAGCCGCGAACCTTGGCGATGGCCATGCCAAGGGTGCTCGTTCCGTTTAACTCTGGCGAGGAACGCATCGACCCCAGCAAGCGGGCCGAGCATCCTGACGCCTTGGTCGATTACCAGTCGGTGGGCGGCAAAACGCTTATCGACGCAAAGATCGCCTATCGGGCCGATACGGCACGAGCGATCGACAACGACGAGGTGTTCGAAGATTTCAGGCCGGTGATGGGACAGTGCGTGCCAAATCCTTTCAGGCACGCTAAAGAGATCAGGTCTGCGGACGGTACCAAGATGATTCCGTTGTCGCGGATAAACTCTGCGGCGTCTGAAGACATCCTGGCTGCAGCCCGGAGGTTCATCGGCAGGGGGCTTGAAAGTGGGGCGACGGACACGGACATCGTGCTGGCGGCGAACGCTCCCGACCAGAACATGTTTTTGCGAGGCACTCTCGGAACTGCCCGAGCCGTATGCTGGGCACGCACTCCCGCCCGTGAACTGGCGTACGCGTAAAAACCAGTCTTTCGCGACCGCAACGTAAGGATGTTACTTGCGCTACTTCATTAAACTTAAGCGTGGTATGGACAGGGCTGTGCCCCTGTTAACGTGGCTATTACACATAGATTCCACGCCCAACGTACTGCCCGTCTTTCCAGACGATGACGCCTTATGTTTGGTGGTAGCACAATTAATGTCGGGTGAAGTGTTTGCAGAAGTGCTACCGCACCCGGAAAACATCACTGCGGCTGTCGGTCAGGGGCTTCCTCTCGGAAGGCTGTATTTCCAAATCCCAAAGGATCGGGTATACAGTGTTTGCGAGAATTTGACCCCAGAGGTTTTTAGGGGGACGCGATAAGTATCGCGCCCCCTTTTTTTAGCTATCAGGTGTCTTATGCCAGAGTACAAAGACCCGCGCGACGAACGCATGGAAAACGGCAGGTCGGTTGCGGATTACATCCGCCGCGGCCCTGGCGGACTGCGTGGCGTTGTAGTGGCGAAAGCTACGCCCGGCGGATTACCTGAAAATTTTAATCCACATGATATCTCTAATGTACGGGTCAATGTAATTAATCCGGACGGGGCCAGCATTCAATCTTTGTCATTAAATCAAATGACGCGCGAGTCGGTGGCGGCAGCACGAGCGGCTGCACGCATTCGTGTTCCGGGCGACGATATTAACTCTATTCGGGAGCGAAGTGCCGTGGTATTCGAAGAACTGGCTAAACTGGCTGCGGTCTGCACCGACGCCACCGCCTGTTCCGCCAGCGGACGAAGATCAATTGATGCAGGAGTTAGTAGGTGCACTTGAGCCGGCCGTGTCAACGCCACCGGTCGATCAAATTGACAGAAATTACAGTCCTATGGCAGCATTTGGTTTAAAAAAATCTGTATCACAAGCGACCTCGCCGGCAAACGTTCCTGTGAGTTCTCGCGTCGCCGCTCCGCAAAAACTGGTGTATTTCGAGAAAGAAGGTCTGGGCACAGTTCCAGCCTTCTATCACGACGTGCTTGTGCAGGTTACTCGTGAAGATCCGGAAAATTATGATTACACCGGCTTTATCGTGTTAATTTATGATTTGCGTTTTGAGCAGAATGCCGCCCGCTGGTTTCCGCCATCGAATGACCCGTATCAGCGCCCGTGGGCCGCACTTATTAAGGGCGATCAGCGTTTATACCTTGTTCAAACGACCGGATTTCAGTATGTTTATGATAACCGCGAATACTGTGTGCTTAAGGTTGAGCGGTCTGTAATAGCGGCCGATGAAGAGGTATAGCCGTGGAAAAACAGGGCGTTATTAAACCAGGGCTAACTCCGCCCGAAAAAGTTGAAGAAACACAGCAAGAGATGCGGCAGAAAAGTGCCGAGATTGCGGAGTTAGACGCCGATTTCCGGAAGCGGGCGGCCGAAACCGTGCACACGGCCACGAAATAAGGAAACCTGCCGTGACACAAATTTTTGGTTCGGGGCAGGGCGGCTACGGAAACATGGGCCGCGGAATTGCGGCCGACGAGCGGTTTCCTGATCCTTTTTGCGACGTCGCCAGCCTGTCGATGCCGGAGAGCATCCAAACAGCTATTCGCTGGTGCGAATACATCATGAACGCCAACGGTGTTTACCGTCAGGCGATCGACCGCGTCGTTTCTTACTTTATTACCGACATCGAGGTCGGCGATTTAGGTGAGAACACAATTGGGCGCGAAGAAAAGGAAAAACTCAAAGTCTTCTTGGAAGACACGATCGGAATCAAGAACGTGCTGCACACTGTCGGATTAGATTTTCTGACGTACGGCAACTCATTCACTAGTCTATTGATTCCGTTCCGTAGATATTTGTCGTGCAAAAAATGCGGCCTCGAAATGCCGCTACGGAAAATACACAACTTAAAACAATGCAACTTTAAATGGGATGATTTTCAGTTTCACGCCACATGCCCGCAGTGCAAACACACGGGCGTGTGGAGGCACATCGACAGGCGGGCGGGCAGCGAAGAGGGCATCTCTGTAAAACGTTGGCCGCCGCTCGAGATTGAGATTCTTTGGGATCCGTACAGCAACAAATGCACGTACGTATGGAAGATCCCAGAGGATTATCGTAATCAGATTAAACAGGGATATTTGCACTACCTCGAAAACGCAAGTTGGGAAGTCATCGAAGCCGTCAAAGAAGGTAAAAACTTGATGTTCGATGACGGTGTGATCTTCCACCTTAAGGAAGACGCGCTCGCCGGCATGCGTAATCGCGGTTGGGGCATTTCGCGTATTCTGACGAATTTTCGTCAGGCGTGGTACGCACAGATTTTGCATCGTTACAACGAAGCAATCGCCCTTGATTACATCGTACCGTTCCGCGTAATCACGCCCGCCCCGAAAGGCGGCGACGCAGCGTCTGGTGATCCGGTACACACAATCAATCTTTCGAGTTTTCAATCCCGCGTGTCGGCAATGCTCCGTGCCCGCCGCAGTGACCCGGCCCGGTGGAACGTCCTCCCGTTCCCGGTCAACTACCAGGCACTCGGTGGAGACGCCTCACAATTGGCTCCGCGGGATCTTATTGATCAAGCGTTAGAAACGCTGCTGAAATGCATCGGCATGCCAATTGAGTTGTTCAACGGTACGCTGACGTTACAGGCGGCACCTGCAGCCTTGCGGCTTTTTGAAGCGAATTGGAACCACTTACCGCACAACTTAAATCGCTTTTTAAAGAACCTGGCCGACACGATTGCCAAGACGATGTCGTGGGAGCCGGCCAGCGTCAAACTTACGCGCGTCACGCACGCCGACGACCTCAATCGCCAAATGGCGAAACTGCAACTTATGCAGGGTGCCCAGATCAGCAAGACGACGGGGCTTGCCAGCGTCGGACTGGGAGAAGATTTACTCCGAAGAGCAGCAGCGTATGCAGCAAGAGATGCAGCAGGCTCAGCAAATGCAGGACATGTCTCAGCCTGCCAATATGATGGGCGGCGTAGGCGATCCGGGTGCGAGTGCTACCGGTATGCCACAGCAAGGCGGTGCTCCTCCGCAAGGCGGTGCACCTCCGCAGGCTGGTGCAATGCCTGCACCGGCCAGTGCCGTCGACCAATTCCTCATGCAGCGGCAGAACTCGCCGAACGTGCCGAGGACTCCAGAAGATTTCCAGACGCAGGCACAACTTATCGCCAACGATCTATTGTCCAAGCCAGAAGCCATCAAGGATTCGGAACTTATCAAACTCAAGCGCGGCGACGCGATGATGCATTCTTTGGTGACAAGCATTATGGACGACATTCGCCAACAAGCCCGCACGCAGGGCGGGGCGATGCTGATGCAGCAGCAATTTGGCCAAGGCGGAGGCGGCGCTCCGCCTCAGTAAGCCATGCGTGTTGGCATCTACACACACTATGCCCATTGTGACCAGGCTTATTTCTGTATAAGGCTGGTAGAGTTATTACGTAGCCGCGGTGTTGAGTTTGATATCTACGCGGATAACGCACCCGGCAAGTTAAAAATTCCGTACGACAGTGCCGTAACATATCGGCAAAACGTCAAGTTCACGGATTGGGTGAAGAAACAAACCGTTGTTGTTTGGACGCAGGTGCCCAAGATTGAGCAAGTCAACTACGCCAACCGGATGAACAAACTAACCATTTTGGTCCCGATGTGGCAGGACCTGGTGCCGCCCTACAAAAAAGTCATGCGGCGGGCAGACTATCTGGTGGCAATGTCGGCTGAGTGCAAAGAATTGTATCGCGATGTCTTCAATATTAAGACGTCGGTGTTTATTCCGTACGATGCCGGTCTGCCAGTCACGCGGAAAGAATCCACCGTTGACCCAAAAAATGTTCGCGTGTTTCTGCCCTGGTTTGACCGAAACGCCCGCTGCGCCAATAGCGATTTTCTTTCTTCTTTGGCGCACCTCGTGGAGATGATGCCGAACTTTGAACTCACCGCCGCCATTATGTCGAGCCGCTTTTCCCCGGGCGTGGCGAAGTTCTTTCAGACGCTCAACAATAAGACAGCGGGCCGCGTTAAATTGTTGCGAAATATACCTTTTTATCGCCGTACTACTCTATACGGCGCGTATGATTTAACGCTATTTCCGGCCGAATGCGACAACTACGGATTTTGCGGATTGACCTCTGTTAACTGCGGCACGCCGGTTTTATCGTTTGCAGTTTCTCCGCAATTAGATTACATCTATCCAAATGAAAACGGCGTCCTTGTCCGGACGAAGAGCGATTATGACGAAAACGGAGTACCCCACGCGGTACCCGACTATGCGGCTCTTACAGAAGTACTACAGGCACTGATCGACGAGCCGCGCCTCATAGACAATCTCAGTAAAAAAGTCAGTTACAACCTTTTACAAAGACGCAAGGCATTCGAGGGAGGATGGACAAAACTCTTGAATCTTGAATAGCGTTCTACGGCACATGGAGGTGCCCATGAAAAAGCTAGATGCATTATCGTTAGAAAAAACAATTGAATTTGCTAAACAGTATTATGGCAACAAAAAGACAATCGGCGGGTTAGAGTTGATTGAGCACTGCGTGCGTGTATCAAAACAAGCAGAACTCATCGCATACAAATTGTATAAGGACGTCAGGCAAGACATTTTTCCAGACAGCCGTCGAGACACTATCGTAGCGATTACGCACGGCTCCGTACTGCACGATGTTTTGCGTGTAAGTGACTGTGCTTTTGAAAATGTGGCGGAGTCAACGACGGTACAAATCGCCGCCACAGTTGCCGATATAACGCGTGATTTTCGTCTGGTTGAAACAAAGCGAGACATGGAGTTTCGAGGGCGGCTGAGCCAAAGTCCCGTGGGCTCGCAAATTGTTGTGCTTGCGGATATCATTTGCACAGCTAATGAGCTACTGGAGTTGTTAGCCGTTCAGGGGCTGTCTGTCGTACCCAAAGCAAAAAAAATTCTGACCCAACTGGACGGAGATCTGCTTGCA
>RGUK01000280.1 GCA_010027825.1 bacterium | reverse complement strand
TTCCTGGCCAAGTTTGACCGTTTGCAGCTGGTCGACGTAGGTTAAAATAGCGTTGATTTGCTGCCTGAACTGATCAAGCTCATGCTCAGCAAGTGGTAGGCCAGAGAGATTTGCAATGTGCAAAAGTTCTTCTTTGGTGAACGTGGTCATGCAACATTCCTGCGGTTAAATAATGTGTCGGTGCCAGGCGTGACTCTTGATGCGGTACAAGTAGATCAGGCCGATAATGCCGGTGGCAACATAGAACGAGCTATAGACCAGAATGAACCGAAGGACATCTGGAATGCCCGGCATGGTGCTAAACATATACGAAATAGGGACAAAAAAGAAGCCGCAGACTAAAACCCGCGTCCACATGACTATTTTAACGTCCCCGGCACCTCGCAGGGCTCCCGCCAGAAAGACTTGGCTGAAGTCGAAGAAGACGAAAATGCTGATAGCGGGCAGCACCGCAGCGGCAAGCTCGGTGAAGCTATTTTTTGGGTCGAAAATGCTTACAAAATACGTCGTGTTGGTGAGCAAAGCGATTACTGTGACGAACAGCACAAGCGTGGTCATGATGTACAGTTTTTTTATGTTGGCGTAAGCGCCACTGATATCGCGTGCTCCCAAGCGGTTGGACACTAAGAACGTAATGATTTGTGCAGCGGCAATGACTGGTACAAAGGTTGCGCGTTCCAGGTTCTTTACCACGTCAAAACTTGCAATGGCGTATGAGCCCATGGGGGCGAGCATTTTTGCCAGCCAGATGTATGCCAAAGAAATGGTGCTTTTATCAATCATAATCCGCCAGCTCAGATTTAAGAGCTTGAGAATGCCCTTGATGTCAAAAATGGTGAAAAACACGACAGCAAAGTACTTTTTGTATTCGGGATTGGCTAAAATGAACCAGAGTGCACCAATGTTCATCACAGCATACTGGATAATGGTTGCCATCGCAGACCCCATAATGCCGTACTGTGGGAACCCAAAGGCGCCAAGTACCAGTGCATAATCAAAGAACACAAATGCGACAAGGCCAGCGATGTTAAGCGCCATTGGCACCAAGGTGTTTTTAACACCCCTGATAAAGCCAAGCAGCCCCAGGGTGATGAAAATGAAAAATACTCCGAGCGATTTGAGCTGGAGGAAGGGAGCGCCGAACGCTACCATTTCAGCCGGCACATTGAGCCAGCGGTAGATAGCGTGTGCGCCAAGAAAAATAAAAAGAAATTGCGATAAGCCCAAAATGAACGTGGTCCAAAAGCTGTCAGCAAGTCCTTCGCCGCATTTCTCATATTCTCGAGCGCCGTTGTGGCGGCCGATAATAGCCATGCCGGCAACAGGAATAGACTCTGCAAGCTTGATGAGCACATGCAGAAAATTCGATCCCATTCCTACCGCGCCAAAGAGAGTGGCAGAGCCAAGTTGCGACACGATCCACGAATCGATCATTGCCGGGAAGGAGAAGAGCACAACCGCGGAGATAATTTCAGGTACCCAGTACCAGGCGATTTGTAAGCAGGATTCACCTTCCGTAAAAGCATGACGAATGCGGGTCGTTATATAATTCATGAAACCTACCTATGGCACCGGGGGTTGCGATTGACATTTGGACCAATGTAAAGCAAAAGCCTTCGTTACACAATCCCTGGTAGCGCTTTATACGTTGAAGCTGATGGCTGACCAACGCCGAGCAATTGAGCCAGGGTGACAGGCAACTGCGGTATCCATACTTTATCAGCGACGGTCATCTTTTGGATGCAACCTTTCCGGTAAACGACCAGAGGGACGTGTGTGTCGTATTCGTAGGGACTGCTGTGTGCTGTGCCGGCAGGATAATGAGTGAGCAAGCAGAATGGTTCAGTCATCACAATAATGTCAGCGTTGCGATCTTTGTAGAGTTGGTTCTTGCAAAATTGCTCAAGCTGGTCGGCTTCAAAGGGCAGACGGTGTAGCTCATCCCAGGTCCAAACCTTTTTAATTCCCGGTTCTTTTAAAAGGAGCGTTTTAAGGTCATGCAACACATTAAAAAGTTGCGCTGGGGGGAGCTGTTTCTTTATTTCCTGGTCTACCATGAACATACAAGGTTCGTAGGCCCGCACAAAGTTTTTCAGCCCATATTTTGCTTCTACCAGCTTGTTCATTTCTGCAAGCATGGGTTTTGCCAAAATGCGCTTGGCAAGGTTGTTGCCACGCTCCGCAACGATCTCTGGAATTGGGCAGACGCCATGGTCTCCGGTGAGCACATACAAGGTATCTTTAGCGCCGATTGTCTGATTAACTTGCGTCATGAAGTTACCAATCTGCTGGTCAAGATGGTAGAGCGTGTCGATGCACTCTAAGCTATCGGGACCAAAGACGTGGCCGCATAGGTCCAGGGTGCTTAGACTGATCCAAAAGAGGAAATGATCTTTGCCTTGCTCAAGGAGCTCATCCATGGTGTTCTTTGCCAGGTTGAGGAGGAGCTGTGAGGCAGCTGGTGTTTTGGTGAAATGCTCGCGCCACACCTCACGCGATGGTGTGGTATTTGCCAACTTGCCTGGGGGCCCTGCAAACCGATAGTCGGTAATGTTGGGAAATTGATAGGCGGCGCTCTTGGCTGGTTGTGACAATGACCAGTGCATCGGGTTGTTTATTAAACGCGCATATCTTTTGTTGAAGCGTGTTACCCATTTGGGCAGTTGATTAAAGTAAGCCTTGCTGGAGGTGAATCCACCCGCTTGGCAATCGAACCAAAAAGCTTTTCCCAGGCGGTTTGCGCACGAAACAACCGGATGCATTTTTAAAGAAAAAGCATACGCTGCATAGCCTTGCTCGCGCGTTGCCACTTGCATAAACTGGTCAGAGAGGCCGTCCACTTTCGTGTTGTGTGGCGAGATGCCGGGCTGTGCTGCTGCATTGTTAGCGTGTAGCACCGCTGCTTGGGGACGCTCATCAACTTCATAGCGCACCTTTTGGTAATCTGGTGAGAACCAAGAATTATAGGTGGCGCCATGGTACTTAGGCAGGGTGCCGGTACAAATGCCATGATGTCCTGGGGTGGTTTCCGGGACGCCGTGCGG
>RGUK01000279.1 GCA_010027825.1 bacterium | reverse complement strand
TTGGTCTTTTGTGCCAAGTGACCCCGTCGTATTTGACCTTATCCATACCCTATCTCCGATTTTGATATCGCCGGCATTAACCCAGCGATTATCAACAAGTATAGGGTGGTCAATAGTCGTGGTCAATCGCGTTGACCCAACCTTAATGGTTACCAACGCATTGGTGTTGCCAGAGACTCCTGCGGCTAACACCCTTCTAGGGCCGTGTCGAGTTTGAACTACATCGCCGATGCTGACCTGCTCTATAGGCTTCTCGGAGCCATCAGGAAGCAAGATTCTTGTTCCGCCAAGGCAACACCAAGCGAAGTGCCACTGTGGGCCGCGTAAACGCTCGTATGAGTCGCCAGAGATGCCTCTGATGATTGACCCATTGACGAGCTTTATCTGGTGGTCCTGCTTGTTGTAGTCGGTTATTAAGGATTGCGGGACTACAGACAATAGCCCTGACTGTCCCTCGAAGCACGTGAACTTCACGTCATTAGACGTAGGAGCCAATACAAGGCAGCGGGACTCGGGATGAGTCCATGCCCACCACCAGAGGGCTTCGGCAGCAGAGCGAGTCTTCCCCGCTCCCCGCCCGGCAAGCATCATCCACACTGTGTAGTCCACCTCGAGGGGAGGAGGGACTTGGTACTTGTGTGCGCTAGCCAGCCATTTGATTCTCGCCGCCACCGCGACTTGTTCGTGCGGTGACAGCGATTGAATCTTGTCAGCTAGTTCCAGCACTGATTTCGGGGGGCAGCTGTTGTTCTGCCTCTTGCTTAATGCGCATAGCCAGCGGCCAAACACCGTGACCAGTCGGTAGTGCGCTCAGAGCAGAGAGCACCATATTCACTTCGGGCGCGGTGAATTCCAGAGTGATTTTCTTCACAGGCAGTTCATTCGGTTCCACGGATTTTCATCTCCAATATTTTGAGAGTTTCACGAACTTCTTCCGAGTTTTGATTCTGTACAACAACAGGCGCTTCAGAATCACCGGCAAGAGCAATGCGGTCACCGTAACGCTTCGGATTCCACTTAGCCAGCAGCTTCAGTTTGATATCTGCCCGGGCACGAATCAGTTGCACGTATCCAGCATCGATTCGACCACCGCCCTCAGACAATATGCGCTCAGGGTCAGCGTTAATCTCGTTGAGAATATCTTCGGCGATTGCCTCTTGCCCTAATTCTCTGGCTTTCGCGATGGCTGCGGATACTTCTTCGTTGCGATACATCCAATCATAAATAGTGCGCCACTCAGGCATATGGTCATCTCTACAGATTTGGCGTAGAGGTTCTCCTTCAGAGAGGCGCTTAGTTATCTCTGTTACTAGTTCGGGTGTGTATTTAGATGGGCGTCCGCCTGTGCCTTTTGGCGGCCCGGGTTTCTTGCGCGGAGGCTTTTCCATTTGGCTACCTCGTTAGTTGAGATAAACCAATTGTATCACTTCTTGGTAAACAACAAGGGGACCGAAGGGCTTTATGGTTGCAGGGCCGGGGCTCGAACCCGGGTTTCCGGCGCATGAAGCCGGCGTGGTACCTCTCCACTACCCTGCTATTGGCAAACTGTCCAACACTTCCCGTCGTCGCAGCAGGTCATGCATTTAAGCATTCCATGCGGGAACCAGTAGTCCTGCACTGTACAACTTTGGGCTGCTAGCCAAACCGAAAGCAGTGCTGCCATTTTATCACCCCCGGATGGTTAGTGAGTTCAGTGCTTCGTTTACACCCTGCACAAGTTCCGGCGCTTCGACAACCTCTTCGACCGTGACCGTATAACGCTTCCCGTTAATGTCAGTCACCACAAAATGTTTTGTAGTGCTATTCAGGGCGCCGCCATCATCGAGGTCCAGCCTCACAGGGCCGGCGGCGTAGATAAGACTCTGGGCGTCGTGGTTCTGAAGAGCAGTGCGGCAGAGGTGGGCGATGTAGTCGCAGTAAGCAAGCATTTCAGTCTCCTAGTACGGTCCGTGAATGAAGTCGATTTCAAAGTAGCCTTCGTGGTAACGCTCGTAAGCAAACCGCTTAACGTCCTTGGGCAACTGGTCAAAGTCCGGATGCTCGCTCAGGTACTTCAGCGCGTTCGTGCAGCCGTGGTCCTCTTCGCCATACAGATATTCATCAACAATCCAGAGTGCTTCGTGGTAGTTCATTTCGTCCTCGCTGTCCGGTCTCAAGTGACCGTTAGGTAATCCTAAGTTACACAATCCTCGATGTCAACACTTAGATGAAAAAAAATTAAGGCCCCGAAGGGCCTGTGGGTTACTTCATCCAGTGGCGCGGCCAGAGCTGGTCTATAGCCCTCTTAGCGTTGTTTTCGCGCAGCCACTCTTCAGTGCGGTAGATGCCTCCGGGCGCAACGTAAACACCCTCCTTGACGTAGTGCGGCACGAACTGGACGGTCTTCAGCCAGTAGCAGTAAACGATGTCGGTCTCTGCATAAGTCATTTTTTTATCTCTTACTAAGTTGGATTTCATAGATAGCCTCATCAGCCTCGCTGGTCTGGCCTAGCTCATCGAGTTCATCTTCGGTGAGTGGGATACCGTTCTCATACTCGGCGTAGACGATGAATGCATCAGCCAGATGACCGTTTGACCAGTTCAGGATGCCGTCGAGGCGGATGCTGTCGTACTTAATCTTTTGTCCTTTGAATTCCATTTCGCTCTCCAGAGGGGGCCGAAGCCCCCGGTGTTAGTTTCTAGTTGCCTTGGCAATGGCTGCAGTGACCTGCTTGGCCAAAGCTCGATATGCGCTGAGGGTGCCACGGTCGTACTCCGGGCCATCAGGGTCTATGTTGAACTCAGCGTCCTCGAGCACCGCTTGAGCCTCCTCGAGGGTTAGCCTGCAAGTCCCAACGACCAACTTGTCCAGCGGCAGGAAGTCAGGCATACGTGCCGTGTACTCGTAGTCAATGGTCGGGCTGATGCGGATGGTCACGGTAGTCATGTCATCCCCCTCAGCGTGAAGTGGTCTTGATTGAGAACGTAGCGGTCGTCTTGGTGTGACGAGCGATTGCGTCAGCCGGGATACCAAACTCGGCAGCCAGAGCCTTCCAGTCCACATTTGAG
>RGUK01000278.1 GCA_010027825.1 bacterium | reverse complement strand
CTAGCGCGACTGTATGCGAACTCTTGATTGTTTTCTATTAGAAATAATAGAATTGGTCTAGTGAGGTTAAGCAGATAGTGATAAAAATGGAGGAATCAGCGTGAAGTTACCTATACTCAGTTTAGCAGTTATGCTTTCTTGCGCCCTGCAGGGTGCGTATGCGGCCGAAGCAGCGCCCAGCCAGGGTTTGACCGGCAAGGCTGCCCTTGCTGCGGTAACCAATTTTTTGCTTGAAGAGAAGAAAAATTTTGAACGTGGAATTTCTCCCACGTTGCAGAAGGAGGCGCAGGCGCTTTATAAAAGCCACATATTGGGGGAAGGCCAGACCCTCCTGCTTGCACATGCCAACTCTTTTCTGATGGCAGAAGATCGTGACTTATGGTTAGCTCTCAGAGGTATTTACTCGTCAAGTTCCACGCTATCAGATAAAGATAAACTTCAAGCCTTCGTTGATGACTTGGGCTATCGCGTGCAAGCTCTGCAGAGGCTGTACCAAGATTATTATACTAATTCATCTGTTATGCGCATTACTTTCATCAACCGCGTTAACACTCTACTAAAAAAGCTTAACCCTGCCTGGAAAAACAGTAAAAAGCTAGATGAGGTGATGGACGCGCTTGTCGCAGCACTACAGGCCATCAGCGAGAACCCTCCCGCTGCTGCAGGAGAAGCTGCGCGCCGGACGCGAGATCGCCAGAGGCAACCGAAGAACTGCCGTTCTTGGTGATGTTCGTTGCCGCAAGCCCGTTGACCGCGAGGGTGGGAGATGCGCCGCAGGTCGTGTGCAGCTTGACCGCGACGCAAAGCCCCGTGGTCAGGCTTGGCAACGGAGGGGTGAGTGTCAGCGTGTAGCGAATGAATTAGCGGACAGATTGCGCAGGGCATATAACTACAACAGTGCATCGACGGTCGCTAGCGCCCCCTTTGAGGACGGCCGTGCTAGGGCACGAGAAGTGCTCCTCATCAATGATGTGGGAAGCTTCAGGGCTGATGTGGTTACTCACTACAACAACCTTGCACGGTACTTCGGGCAAAGCTTGATAGACTCAGAAGTAGAATATAGTGAGCAGCTAGACATGCTTGTTCAGTTAGTTCAGTGTGTTCGCTCTCCAGCGTAGATCATAAAAGCAGAAAGGCCCAACCAATCGGTCGGGCCTTTCTTTTGCTATAATTCTCTCACGAAATGATACAACCAGAGCGCTTTGATGCCGGCTGCTCGAGTTCTTCCGATTCCTCCGCATGTGGTGCGTCTGGAATGTCCTCTTCTTCGTCATCAGCAGTATCGTTATCAACTAGGGCCCCAGGTGCTGTTGCTTCCATTCCACGCGGTGAGCCTCCAGGGGTTGCGGTCGATCGTTCGTTGGTGCATTGCCAAGCGACGTTGATAAGACCCACCAAGGCGGCGTCTTCACCGGATGATAATGCCGCCTCAACTTTTTGTCTGAAAGCAGTAACCTGCTTTGAAGTGAACGTTCTAGGTTTTGGCATCCGAAACTTGTTTTGATGACGTTGCTTTGGTTTGCTGCGTATAACGCGTTGCTCACCCTCTAGTTCCGCTCGCGTTCTTTCGTAGTCCCACAGAGGGGGACGCCTATCCTGTATCCTGAGCACGTCTTCTTGGTGGCGCAATACACTTGTTAGGCATGTAGATACCCAAGCGCACTGTTTTCTTCCCTTTTGAATTTTGAGGCATGCGGGTAGCGTGCAGCGCCACAGGTTGGCATGAGTGTCGTCCTCTGAAAGATTAACCTCGCAGATGCCGCATACCATCTCTGGATGTTGTTCTAGATAGGGTTTGGCGAGCTCTCTTCTAGCATCGGTAGCTGGCGATTCCTGCTTGATGAACTCGTAGGGATTGGTTACTCGTTTAACTGCTCGATTTAGCACCGCATTCCCGCGAACGCGCTTTGGCGCCTTGCGCGGCGAGTTGCCTGGTGGTTGGGTGCTTGAGGCATGACATTCACTGATGCCGCTAGCAAGAACAACGAGGATGAAAGATAACAATTTGTCCTTCATAAAAATAACCTCCCTTAATTGATTTATTTGAGCAACGCCTACGAACGACGCTGGCGCACGCGTCTGCCGTGATTACTTTCAGCAGCAGGATCGCTACTAGTGCTTCCAGGACGCGTTGCCGGGATCAAACGATATGCCACGTTGCGAACAGCACTATTGAATGCCTCAGGGTGGCTTTGCACTAGATGAGCGAGAGCTGCTTGAAAGCTTTCCTGGGGTGTATTGCCTGTAAAATAGCGATGGCACGAAACGCGTTGACGGCGCCGCATGACCGACACTTTGCAACAGTGCCCATCATCTATGTATTCAACTAAGGTTGCTCCTGCTTCTTCCATCATATTTTGATCATGAGGATATTGTTGACCGGCGATCAAGGTATTTGGCAGCGACAGGAAAGTGATAAACAACAAAGCATAAAACTTCACAAAAACCTCCAATGTATAATATTCTAAGTTTAGCATTTGGTGGACGGGGCGGGCAGCCCTAATTTGCCAAATGTCGCATATGTACCGAGAAGAGGTGATTAACTGCCAAGCGGTCAGCAGTTTGGTATCTGCTAGCAAAGAAGGTGCAATTGCATGGCGAGCCTTCAACCAGAAAGGTGCAGGTCCAGCCCCCCATATCGTGTTCTAGAAAATCTTCTATCGCTGCCTGGAGTGCTTGATTAAGAGAAGGGCGTTGATTTGCCGGGGCATCCTGACGCATGGGAGGATATTGAGATCCGCCGGCAGCCTCATAAAAGCTGATCAGGGTTGCCAGCAGGAGTAGTAAGAACGCCTTGTTCATCCTGTCCTATCGTGCAGATTCGATACCATCAAATGGTGGCAAGCGAGAAAAAACCTGTGGGTGCTTGCTTTTGAGATGTTTGAGCATTGCCCACTCCCATTCTTCTTTTTTAACCGTGAACCGGCAGGATGGGACATTGCATCGTACCAGAAGGCCATTTTTTTCTTCTACCACCTTCGATCGCATTACGTTGTATTCAAAGCGCAAACGGTTTTCTTCCGCATCCTCCTCGGCTAGGTCGCTTGGTGA
>RGUK01000277.1 GCA_010027825.1 bacterium | reverse complement strand
CGTCCGATCACCCACAAAGCGAACGCGAATGTTGTGTTTGATCAATTCAGGCAGCTGCTGCGTAAACGCCTTTGCCAAGATTTGTTCAAAAAGGTAACGCTTCTCCGCCTCATCGCGTCTGAAATTTTCAAGCGAAAATGCGTAGAGCGAAAAATATTTGATGCCGTTTTTGAGACAAAACTGGAACGCAGTTTTTATAACATCTAGCCCCTTCTGGTGACCGAAAAAGGACGCCATTTTATTTTGCGACGCCCAGCGGCGATTACCATCGGGAATTACGGCGAGATGTTGCATGCAGTTTCCTTTTTTTAGAGCGTGTGCAGCCTACACAGCAAACAGCGTACCGTAAACTGGATAAGTTGCAAGGAATCATTCGAGCTAGTGGCTCAAGTGGAGCAGACTGGCCCCATCTGAAAAACTATCTTTCAATCTCTTGCCCTGCTTAAAAAACATGCAATAATCTAACTGCTGGCTTTCAGCAAAACACTTCAGATCCATTTGTCTTTTACCACAAAGGTCCTGCATGTTTGCAAAATATGTTGCGTTACTACTACCCCTTTTTGCCATTTTCTGCCCAACCGTCTGGGCGGCTGACCACGCTGAGGCGATAGCAGAAATCACCAGCGTAGCACAGAAGCTGCTTAACCATGCCTCTCATTCTACAAGCGCCTTTAGAGAACACTGGCTTACAGGTGAAGATTTACCCGTGACGAGGTGGAAAGGCAAGCTAGAAGAGCTGGCAACCAATTACTGCGCGCAACTGGCTAACCTTAACGCCTCTCTGCCTGAAGATGGCGCCGCATTAGCAGAATTCTTCGCAAGCGAAGTAGAGGCGCGCTTCGAGGTCTTTTTGCACCTGGAAGGTTGCAGCATGCGAAGGCACAACGATTTGGCAGGAAACCTGGGCGACGGCAATGAATTCCCAGTTACCCTCACCCACGGACAAATACTTGCACTCGCGTATGCTTTTTCTAAGACGATTGTGCCTCAGCTGGGGTTAACGGTGAACACTGATGCCATCAGGCGATTAGTAGAGGAGTTATCCGGTGATGATGATCCGTTGATTGCCGCACAACTAGCGGCAGCAGTCGCTCCTCCCGAAGACCCGTGCTTATGGTGGGCAAACATATTCACTCATATAAGAAGTTTTTCAGAAAGGGACGGCGTAGTACCAACACCTGAGAGCATTGACTGAGCGCTCCGCCCTACACCCTTGATCCCACAGAATTACCTGTTTTGTCAAATACGCTAAAACAGCTTGTTTGACTATATTTTCTCTCAAATAATAAGCAAACCCCAGTTTATTATTGACTATTTGACAGATTGCTTGATGGGTGGTACATTTGGTAAATCGTGTACGTTGCGCTATTCTGCGAGCTACACTGCCCTTGGGAGGGGCAATTACCATGAGAGGAGATAACACCATGGAAGAAATCAAGGGACGTATCAAAGCCATCATATTTGATATGGATGGCACCATCATCAAAACCGAAGAACTCTGGCGCCAGGTGAACCGTGCCTTGCTTGCAAAGTACGGCATTACCACATTCACTGCCGAGCAAGAGGCGATTTTCTGCTCTTTTGCAGGTATGGCAATGATCAATGTTGCCAGGCGAATGAAAGAGGAGTTCAAACTAGATGATAGCCTAGAAACCATTATGATTTCTAAGCTTGAAATCGCTAATGAACTCTTTGACCGTCACATCGAGTTCATAGACGAACAAGCATCGCAACAAATGCCATGAAAGCAAACCTCGTGCCGATTGCCCAAAAACTTGAATTTGAAAAGTTTTTTGGGGGACATGTCTATTGTCCAGCGGACGTGCAAGACCGTCCAAAACCAGATCCTGCACTCTTCTTGCACGCAGCAGAACGTCTGGGCGTCAAACCAGAAGAATGCATCGTATTTGAAGATTCAGTGCCTGGATTTGCTGCAGCACAAGCAGCTGGCATGAAGTGCATAGCCATTAAAAATGCGCTAAACGCTGATGTACTTGATCAGGTACACGACGCCATCGACAGCTACCACGAAGCTGAAGACGTGCTCAAAAAGATCTAACGTAATCCCACTTTATTTTTCTGCCCCATCCTATACGCTACTCAAGCCGGCTACCCTGTAGCCCGGCGGCGGTACGTTCTGCCATCATCCCGACATCGCTTGGTTCAAAAATATTCTTGCCAACCAGGAGCTAGTTGCTCGACTGCAAGCCATCAAGCTCATTGTAGCCGATGTGGACGGCACACTCACCGATGGAAGCATTTACTTTGACGCGCAGGGGGAGGGCGGCCGTGCATTTTCAGTCCAAGACGGCTACATTGTCCGTCCCGCTATGCAGGCAGGTCTTACAATTGCCCTCATGAGCGGCAAAAATAACAACACCACCCTACACCGTGGAACGCAGCTGGGAATTCCTGAAGACCTCTGTTTTGCTGGTATCCTTACCAAGCCAGAAGCGGTGTCAACTATCCAACAAAAACACGGGATTGAGCCTGCTCAGACGCTTATGGTGGGCGACGACCACCTAGACGCACAGGTCAAGCTGCATGGAATGGCAAGCTTGTTTGTCTGCCCCGCTAACACGCCATTTTATTATCAAACGATTGCTGATATCATTCTGCCGCGCGCCGGCCATGAGCACGCGGTACGCTTACTATTCGATCTAATACTCTACGTGCGCAAGCAACATTTCTCGCAAGATCTGATTGACAAGGCTTTATGTCCTACCGCTCCTTCTTGCTAACCGTACTTGTCGTTGCAACCGGTTTGGTGATACTTGCTCTCTTCTTTCATTCGCGTCACGAGCCAGATGCGCAGCCCGATGTTCACCTTCCCCTAGCGCAAGTACAAGGAATTACTATCGTCAAGCGTGATAAGAATGGCAACCTCTGCACGATCATTGCTGAAGCCGTACAGCTCCCCCAACACCAGCAGGACATAGCCTGCAAACGGGTCACCGTCACGCTTGCTGGAGAAAAAAATGATCAACAAGCTGTTTTACAGATAGCAGAGGCTAACATCGACCGTGATGGCAAAGTAGTAAAGTGCCACCGCCGCGTAA
>RGUK01000276.1 GCA_010027825.1 bacterium | reverse complement strand
GGCGCGGTTGGCGGAGTTTTCGAGGGATTTTTACCGTGAGGAGGTTTATAAGCGCTATGGGTGGAATTTGGATGATACAGCTGAGGCTAGTCTTGAAAGTGATGAAGTTAGCCGTTAGCGGCTCGCCAACTGGTTCTGGCTAGCCGCCTTATTCCAAGCCGTCTGTGCCTGATTTACAAAATTCTTAAACTGCGCCAATTGGCTGCGACTCAGCGGATTACCCGTAGGCAGCCGCGTATTCATCGCATCCACCTGCTGGCCATTCACCAGCACTTCGTAGTGCAAATGTGGGCCGGTGCTGCGGCCGGTGGTGCCCACGTAGCCGATAATTTGGCCTTGCGTTACCTTGCTGCCAGCCCGCAGGCCGCGCTTAAAGCCGTTTAAGTGCGCGTAAGCGGTGCTGTATGTGGCGTTGTGTTTGATGCGAATCAGGTTACCGCTCGGCCCTTTGGCGCCCAAAAAGGTAATCACGCCATTCCCGCTGGCCTTTACCGGCGTGCCGGTAGGCGCGGCAAAGTCAGTCCCGCGGTGCATTTTGCTATAGCCCAGCACTGGGTGGCGACGCAGGCCAAAGTTGCTAGAAATCCGGCTGAATTCGAGCGGGGTGCGTAGCAGCAGCTTGCGTTTGCTTTCGCCCTTTTCGTTGAGATATTCGCCATTAAACAGATAAGCACTGCGGGTTTCCTTACCCACCTTAAACTGCGCAGCAAGAATTTTCCCCGTTTTCACCCGCTGCCCAAGGTCATTCACGGTTTCTTCAAACATCACCTTAAACTGATCACCGGGATGAATATCCCGCGTATAGTCAATATCGCATCTTCATACAGCGAATCAGCAATCACCCCCACCGCAATACCCTGGGTTTGGCGCAGCGGCTTGTTGGTGGCTTGGGCGGTGGCGCTAGATTCATCCAAATTCAGCTGCAAAGCCAAAGTGGGGGTAGGCCGATAAGCAAGGCTGGCAGTCGCAATATTGCGCGGGGTGGATTCGGTATAGCTCAGATTCAGTTGGGTGGCGGCGCCGATGGGCTGCTTGGCGGCGGGGTGGCTAGCAACCAGCGCGGCAATTTGGGCGCGGCTAAAGCCCGCACCGGCCAGCGCACCGGCAAGGGTATCGCCGCGTTTAAGGGCAATGGTACGCTCAACCTGCAAGGGGGGGAGGGGGGGAATCACGGATTTAAGGGCTTGAGCCAGTGCCTGCTGGCGGCTGGGGGTGGTGCTGGCTTGTTGTGTGGCTTGGGGCTGATGAAACGTACCCACGCACACGGCGAGCAGAATGACGAGGAGGAATATGCGGCGCCGCATAGCTGGCTTTATGCGCCGGGTGGGGGAAGGGGGTCAAGCATGAAAGCCATCCACCCCCCACCCAGCCAGATAGGGGTGGAGTATTTAGGTGACAGCAGTGAGAGGTGGGCTGGACAATGTATTCAGATTGTAAAAGATAACGGGGGTAACTTGCTCACTAAAACACGCAAGCAGGTGGATGCGCTGAAGCTGATGGCCGAACGCGACGATGCCCGTTTGGGAGAATATTGTTTACGTTGATGAAAGCGGGTTCCAAGAAACAGTCTTTAACTATGGCGCAGCGGGACAAAGAAAAACTGGCGCCGGTGTTGTTCACGGGCCGTTGCGATGAGCTGGTGGTGGAAGACTGGCTGGAGCACCATCTGGTTCCGGAGCTGAAAAATCCCAGTGTCATTGTGGCCGATAACGCCCCGTTCCACCGTAAAAACAAGCGACGCGCAATCCCCTCACGCTGGCGGCCCAACTCATGGCCAATCGCCTTCATCATGTCCGGGTCACGCACAGCCAAAGCCTCATTAAAAAACTTATTCATCGTCAAATCCTTCTCTCTTAAAATCCTTAATATCCTAGAATATCCTTAACACCCTGAATACCTCAGTTCCCCTACCGCCCAAAAAACCAAACCGCTTATTACTTTAACCATGGCCATACCCATCTCTTGATGCCTCAGTATCTATCAAAATCCAAAATTGCGCTACAGAATCGCTAAATGCTTCATCACAAAAAAGGTTAGGCGCGTTTCCGGTGGTTGCCGGTTTTACGCGCCCTTCCTGAGGAGTTTCCGATAGCCGGCTGAGCCGGGAGATATCGACGCCCCTCGCGCCGCTGCTTTGTGTTTCGGACATAGCAGAATCGCCCGGTTATCTGTGCCTTAAAAAACTCCAATCAAAGAACATATCCAGATATTGAAGAACATATCCAGATATTGACATATAAATAACAATAATTTATTTTTTATTAAGGAATAACATCAACATAACAAAGTAAAAAACATGCCGCGATTCAACGGACTTTCTGATCCACAATGGGCCCTCCTTGAACCCCTAATGCCGCAGCCGCCAAAGCGCAAAAAACCGGGACGTCCACGCAATGATTGGCGTAAATTGATGAACAGTATTTTTTGGATTATGCTCTCTGGCTCACGCTGGTGCGACCTGCCAGAAAGTCCCAGCTTTGCTAAGAAAACCGCCAGTAATTTTTGGCTCAAGCGTTTCCGTCACGACGGAACTTTAGAAAAAATCTTCACCAATTTACGGGAAATTGCTCGATTATCCAACCAGATTGACTGGCAAAGGTTGGCGGTTGACGGCTCTTTTTCCCCCGTGCAAAGGCCACGGTCGCGGCGGCGCCTACGGCCACAAGGGCAAGGGCTACACCACCCATCTGCTGGTGGATAAGCGCGGAAATCCTCTCGCGGTGCGGGTTACTGGTGCGAATGCGAATGAACTTAAACAAGTTTTGCCGATGCTGAAAGAAGTAAAGCCGCCCAAACGCAGCATTTTAGAGGCTGACAAGGGTTATGATAGTGAGCCGTTTCGTTATAAAATTGGCTGGTTTCTTGGTCTTGGGAGTGTTATTCCGAAACGCAATTTTAACCAGCAATTACGGCAAAAATCTGCTAATCAATATCGTTATAAAGTTGAGCAAGCCCATGCTCACCGGCATCTTTCCTGCCGCCGCACCGCTGTCTGTTATGATAAATCTTTGGCCTCATTCTCCGCTTTCGTTATCTGCTCTTGTATATGGAGGCTTATGC
>RGUK01000275.1 GCA_010027825.1 bacterium | reverse complement strand
CACGACAGGGACGGGAACTTACACGCTTGGCGCTGCGGCTACAGGCTTTCAAGCCTTCTCTGTGATTGGTAATGCCAACCAGACGTACTACGCTTGTACAGACGGAACCAACTGGGAATTAGGCTTAGGGACGTATACAAGCTCAGGCACGACCCTATCCCGCGACACGATTCTTGCTTCATCCAACAGTGGCAATGCAGTGAATTGGAGCGCGGGAACCAAGGACATTTACGTTACCTACCCTGCTGAGTACACGGCTGGAGCCGTACCCAAGTCAGATACGAGTGCGATTGGCACGGACCTTGTGGCGTGGAACAACCTGAAGAAGATCTTGGATCTTGGCGTGCAAGATGGTGTGCCGTATGCCAACAACGGAACGAATGGGATGGTAAGTACGTACAGCTTGGTTTTTACAAGCGGAACTGGTGCATACCAAGGCGGCGTATTAGCTCCTAATGGTGATATACATTTTGTTCCGCGTAACACAAGCATAGGTCAAAAAATATCTGCTGCTGGTGTTGTATCGACTTATTCACTGGTTTATACAAGTGGTGCATACGCTGGCGGTGTTCTTGCCTCTAACGGAGATATTCATTTTGTTCCTCTTACCGCAGCAGTCGGTCAAAAAATATCTGCTTCTGGCGTTGTTTCTACTTATTCTTTGGTTTATACAAACCCAGTTGGTGCCTACTTTGGCGGTGTATTAGCGCCTAATGGTGATATACATTTTGTTCCTTATGTTGCAGCAGTAGGCCAAAAAATATCCTCTGCCGGTGTAGTTTCTACTTACTCACTGGTTTATACAACAAGCGGTGCATACAGTGGCGGTGTCTTATCCCCTAATGGGGACATACATTTTGTTCCGCGTAACACAAGCATAGGTCAAAAAATATCCTCTGCCGGTGTTGTGTCTACTTATTCATTAGTTTATACAACAAGTGCTGCATATGTTGGCGGTGTATTAGCCCCCAATGGTGATATACATTTCGTTCCTTATTATGCAAACAGAGGCCAAAAAATATCCTCTGCCGGTGTAGTTTCTACTTACTCACTGGTTTATACAACAAGCGGTGCATACAGTGGCGGTGTCTTATCCCCTAATGGTGATATACATTTTGTTCCTTACAATGGAGACAGAGGCCAAAAAATATCCTCTGCCGGTGTTGTGTCTACTTATTCACTTGTTTATACAATAGCAGGTGGTGCATACACTGGCGGAGTATTAGCTCCTAATGGTGATATACATTTTGTTCCACTTAGTGCAGCCGTAGGTCAAAAAATATCCACTAACGCTACACTGCCGATAGGCGTTTGCCTATCATCTTTTTTCAATAAATTATAGGAGGATTTGTGTATAGCCGCGACAAAATCATTGCAACCATGCAAGAAATTTATGATGAGTCTAAGTCCATTGCACCTTATGTGGTCATTGCACAGCCTCGTCGCAACCTCGAAGAAACAGCCGCACAAAACTTTGACGGCTACGAAGGATTGCATATTGATCTCTTAGGCTTTTCTCACGGCTTTTGCAACATCGGCGGTGAGAAGGTAGATGTTGCTCGCAATTACCTGATCGAGCAAGCTCTCCAATCAGGTGCTAAGTATTTGTTCTTTGTGGGCGAAGATACGGTCATCCCTTACGATGGCTTCAAGGTTTTGCACGAAACCGCAGAGAAGAATCCGGGCTGTATTGTCACAGGCGTCTACTACATCAAATGCTCTGATGCGATGATTATGGTTCGCAACGGGGACTGGATTACGATCCCCAATGTTGACCCCGGACAGCTTATTGACGCTTGGCAGACGGGCATGGATGCCATGCTGATCCCGATTGAGATCCTGCGCCAGATGAAAGAAGAAGCGCCTGATCTGCCGTTTTGCTGTATCGGTAACAACGTAGATGGCCCCAAGGGTGTAATCCCCTTCATCGGTGAAGACAACTTCTTTGTCCATCGCATCCACAAGCGCGGCACAAAACTGCTCGTCAATACTGACGTTCAATGTCTGCACATGGACTTAGCATCGGGCATGTATACCGCACACCCGTCAGTCAACCTGAAGAACTACTACACTAACATCAAGCCCACAAGACCTCTGACGCTTGATGACAAGGATTTCATTGATCGCCGCTGGCATGATCGCTTGCCTGAAGGTACAGGTGTTAAAGTTGAGTACGCCAATATCATTGCTCAGATGATGCAAGAAGGTCAGTCCATCAAGTTCAATATGGGCTGCGGATCAGACCGCCGTGAGGGCTACATAGGCATTGATAAGCACAGTGACCGTGCTGACATCAGGCAAGACCTGTTCAAGGTTAATCTGCCAGAGGATTGCGCCGACGAGATTCTTGCAAGCCATGTGATTGAGCATTTGCCGCAGCGTCGTGCGCCAGAAATCTTAACCAAATGGCACAAGACGCTTAAACCCGGAGGCAAGTTCATTACAGAGCAGCCTGACTTGGAAGCCCTTTGCAAAGACTTTCTTGAGCAGGATGGTATGGATAAGCACATGACGGCCATGTGCATTTACGGCGCTATCGTTACATCAGAAGTCAGTTTTGATGATACGCAAGATCCAGAGATCTTAGAGAAAGGCGCATTGTCCCCGCACCTTTGGGGTTATACGCCCAAAACCTTATCGGACTTGTGCGAGGCAGTAGGGTTCAAAGATATTCAGATCCTGCCAGCTATTGGTGGACATCCCGGCAAAAACTTCAGACTTGAGGCAATCAAATGAGCATTTCACTTGAAGGCTTGGCAACTCCCGGCGGAGATGAGAACCGTGCCTTGGCATATATCAAGGTAGCGCATAACGGCCTGACGTACGACTGGCAGACGTTTGTGCCGCCTAATACTAATCTGACAACCTTCATGGCTCAGTCAGAGGCTGCAATCAAAGCACAGATTGATGCTAAGGAAGCGGCATGGGCAGCACTGACACCCAAGACGCGGGAAGTGACCGATCCCATCACGGGTGAGACGACTACGGTGCCGATAGAAAAGTCAGAGATCGTGCGGCCTGACATTCCTGATTACTACGCCAAACGCCGTGCTGAGTACC
>RGUK01000274.1 GCA_010027825.1 bacterium | reverse complement strand
AACAAGCTCAAAGTCACCTCCAGAGGGTCCTAGAAAACGAGCTTGAGCACGCAGACTGGCTCGTCACGCTCATCACATCACGAGCTGCGCTCTATCGAGCGGACCTTGAAGAGATTGTAATACTTCTCAATCGTCCGCGCC
Organism: bacterium; assembly: GCA_010027825.1. The sequence continues at coordinate 2,920 of RGUK01000274.1, read as the reverse complement.
GCATCAAAAAGATTCCGGATGCGTTGATGATGTTTATCATTCGGCATGTAATTTTGCAAAAGCCGATGCCCGACCCTGTAGGGCCGCGTACGTTGGGCGGGGGTGATCAGATTAGTGGGGCGAACGCGGATATTTTAAAGCTGCTTGCAAACCAGTTCGCTAGCAAGGCTCACGAAGCTGGCTGGAAGGATGCCGAACTTGGAGCTTTGGAAGGGGATGAAGTTGTCGGTGATTCTCTAACGCCTCTTTTTCCTAGGATGTTTGATCTGGTATTGCGCGTGTTGAGCCCTGCCGGAACAGGCAATGAAGGTGGGGATGGTAGCGCTTTATACAGTTATGCCGTCCAGCATCTTGATTACTATACCGCCTTACAAAAAGCCGTAGCAAAAGATCAAACAAGAAAATTGGCAAACTGCCTGGAGAATCGGGTGAGGAACTATGGCGCCTGGCTAAAAAACTGGCGGGTGCAGGTTTGCGGAAAATATCTGGAGCAGATGCACAAAATAAGAGAAGGTGGCCTGAAAGGAACGGTGCTGAAGCTTGCAGACCTCCTTGGGGAAGATGAATGGCAAGGGATGAACAGGTCAAGCCCTGTCGTTTTGCAGAAGATAGCCAACCACCTTTTTGGGCTTGATTTCCAGGATTTGATGATTGATGAATTATCTGGTCAACTGATGAGGAGGGCCTCGCCGACCAATCTACCGGTGACTGCTGATGATTCTTGCTTAGCGTTTTTGCGTGAAATAGTTGGCAAACCTGTGAATGAACAGCTGTTTGAAGATGATGACGGTTCTTCAATAACCTATAAAAATGAGCAGGTACGAGAGGAAGTTGCCTCGTGCATGCAAAAGTACTTCCTGCAGCCGTTGGAAGACATGGTGGCGCTGAATAATCTCAAACCAGCTCAGGCATACGAGCTTGTTGCCCAGGAGGCAGAAGTGGTTTGCAGGCCTGATCTTGCAGCACGATCTGCATGGTTGAATCAGCGTTTCGAAAAGTTCAAGCAACAGGTGGAATCCCTGCGCGCAAATGGCGACTGGACGTCAGGACGAGGGCCTTCGAGCGATGCAAAAGTCACTAGTACTGCTACAAAGGGCTTGCAGCGGACTGCCCGATCTCAGACGGCACAAATGTTACGGGTAGCACCAGGTCAGGGAGTTTTGCTTAAGGCACTGGACGACGAGCAAATGCAGGCCAGGGCAGCACTGTCAGAAAAGGCTGTTACTGCTTGGCAGAATGTGTCACTGAAGGCAGTATCAGAGCTTCAGCAGGTGATAACAGATCTGACTAGCAAAGGGGAGCTTGCTCACAGGGCGGGCGGTGGTGGAGTAAGCCCCTTTATCAAAGCGTTTCAGGAGGTGAAGACAAGGGCTGCAATGATGCAGACTATCACTAACGCTAAAGAAGGCGAAATCAGTGCGTTTGATGCCATGGCAATCCTATCAGCTATCCTGAAGCAGGATGACACAAACGCTGGGGTTGTTGATGGTTTGTTGCAAAAATTCATAGATGAAGGCAAGGTTCCCTACCCAATCGATCAGCTTATTAACCGATTTGGTCAGTTTACAGATGAGCTCCGTCGTATTCCTTCGCTCTTACAGACTGCATTATCTAATCCTAGGGTTGATAGTTCAGTTATATCTGTTCTGGTGGAGCGAGGTCTGGAGCCGGGTCAGGATATACAGGTGTATAGTAATGCAACGAACGAAGATTTTGGCACCCTGTTAGCTGGAACTGCGCAATCGCGCGAACGAGATTTTGGGATTGTTCGTGCACTTTGCCAAGCCGAGAGCGTCAACCACAAGATGGTGGAGGGATGGATCAAACAGGCATTAATGGCCTTGCCGCAGGATAGCAAAACACTGAACGGTCAAAAAATTGGCGGTGGGAACTACAACAGCGGCGCGCTTGAAGCCGCCCTCTGGCACCTCTACAAAACAGGGGGAGCAAACTCTGTGGAAAGCTTGCTGAACTCAAAGCCTGATGGGTCGGCTCAAACATGCCAAGGGCTTATTGAGGGCCTTGCAAGAGAAGCAAGCGATGCTTTTGGCCAGCTCAAGGTATTGGCAGAGGCACTGCGCAACAGATCCCAGACGTATGATTTGCAACTAGGTCAAGTTCCTGCTGGCTATACACTGCCAGTCGCCGCGAGTGATGATGGTCGCACGTCGCCTATTGGCACTAATCCTTCACCGGCGTCGTCTGCTACGGCAAGTCCGGTTGTAACACCACGAGCACGCTCGGCGGTTAAACAGTTTGTCGATGCCGTGCTAGAGAATACGGAGAAGCCAAGTAAATTGCTTGCACTCTTCCAGGCGGCAGAAAAAGAGGGCAACGACCAGCTTGCGAAGGCATTACAATCTATACCTGACGGCTATCAGGTTTCTCTTATTGATGTTATTGAGCGGAATCTTAAACCCCAACCTGGGGCTCAAGTATTCGATCTGGCGGAGGATAATGCAAATAAAGCCTTGCTCAAGGCAATTCGCCGTTTGGGACCTGCTCCTGGAGCTCGGCCTGTTGACGGCGCAGAAATAATTTAGGATACGATTGTGAAGTGGGGGCTGCAGAGATTATTCTGTGGTCCCTGCTGTTCTGAGCTAGCGCTAAGGGCAAGCGCAGGTATGGCCTGAGATACGAAGCCTTAGCCAAGCAGGGAAAGCCCAGCCTTCGCCGTTCCGGGCTACGGCGGGCAACCTACGCCTACGCCTACAAATTGCTTGTGTAAGTTTTATTCATTTCCAAAGCGGCGCAGCCTACCGGAATCCCGCAGGGCGTAGGTTGGTGCAAGAGGGGGGACTCGAACCCCCATCCTCTTTCGAGGGCTGGCTCCTAAGGCCAGTGCGTCTACCAGTTTCGCCACTCTTGCAATGATTTTTTTTGAATTCGTTCTTAAGACCCTTCGACAAGCTCAGGGCGA
>RGUK01000273.1 GCA_010027825.1 bacterium | reverse complement strand
ACATTGTCGGTCGCTGTCTGCCTGGAGTAGCCCGGGTCACTGCCGTGTCCGATCCGGACGGGCTGCTCCGCGATCCCGGGGTGTTCCAGGCAATTCAGGCCAAGGGCTTCGCCATCGTGCAGTTTGAAGAATCGGTATCGTTCCGGTTCGACTACGAAAGCCGCTTCCGCTCCAAATGGGATGCCGGCGACAAAACCGAATTGGTCGTCGTGTTCAAACCGGGTGAATACGAGTTCGACACCTTGCCTGCCGATGTGCTCGCCAATGCCCAGCGTCTATCGTTCACGCTCAAGGATATTTTCCCGAAGCTTTCCTACGTCGTCGTTTCCCACCTGGAGACGATTTACTACGACGCGCTCTATCGCGCCCAGCAACAGTATGCCACTTCACCCCAGGATGAGGCGCAGACCCTTGGCTTCGTTCTGCGGCACGTCTTCCAGATCGAACCGGCGGTGATCAAGAGCCTGCCCGACCTGCTCAAGATGCTTTGCGAACGGCACTATCGCAAACTCAGCATCCCGGCGCTTCTGGACGAATATCTGGTCGCGGCATTGCGCCAGAATCCCGACTTTCACGCTTGGCCGCTGGAAACCATCGTCCCGAACGCCGCCGCCTTTTGGGAATTTCTAAACGAGCGTTGGCCCATATTCATTCGCGCCTCGCGGGGCGGCACGGTGATGATTCATGAAACGCCGCCGACACTGAAATATCCCGGCCCGGAATTGTTGCCCTTCGGCCATGACATCGTTCGCGTTCACATAGATAACTTGTTTGAAGACGGGTTGCTTACGCCGGTCGCATGGGATTGGGATCAGGCGCTGGACCAAAAGTGGATTCGCGTCGGCATCCTCGGCAACAAGGTCGAGAACACGGATCTGCGGTTCGAGGAATTGGGCAAGCACGTGGACAAAGATTGCCCAGGCAAAAACTCCACCCCCCAAGACTGGCTCAAATTCGCCTACCGCTACGCGCAGGCCCGGATGCTCTGGATGCAGATCAGCACCGCCAAGCGGGCCGAATATCAGAAACAATTCCCGGACTTGCTCAGCTTTGCCAACCAGCAGTTCTACGCTTGGCTCTTGGCCAACTACGGCGGCATCTTCAACTACCCGGCCAGCAGCCCGTTGATGGTTCACCACATCCCCGGCTTCATCTCGCACTGCCTCAAAAACAAACAATGTGAGCGTGCCGCCTTCATTCTCGTTGACGGCCTTGCTATCGACCAGTGGCTGATTCTGAAGGATACAATGAAAAAACAGGGCTTGAGCGTGCCGATTGAAGAAACTGCACTATTCGCTTGGCTGCCTAGCATTACCCCCATTTCAAGACAATCGGCCTATTCCGGTAAAGTTCCGCGCTATCTGGCCAATACTTTGCATCGCACCGACCAAGATGAAGCGGGATGGCGTCACTTTTGGGCCGACCATGAATTAGCCCAAACGGAGGTTGCCTTTATTGACGTACACGGCGATGCGAACGATCTCGCAAAAATTGACGATATTATAACACCGCAAACTCGCGCAGTAGGAGTGACCCTATTCAAGGTCGATAAAATAATGCACGGGATGCAACTTGGTGCAGTAGGAATGGCCAACCAAATTCAGACATGGGCCGAAGAAGAGTTTTTATTTCAGCTTATCTTTGCTTTGCGAGCCAAAGGGTTTGATGTCTTTATGTCTTCAGATCATGGAAACACTGAAGCCATCGGGATTGGTCTGCCACAAGAAGGTGTTCTTAGTGATAAAGGAGGTGAAAGGTGCCGTATTTATTCCGACCCTTTACTAATGAATACCTGTCTAACAGCCTTTCCAGAGGCTCTACGTTGGGAAAACTCTTCTTTGCCGGATAATCTGGCTGTTTTGCTGGCACCCTATGGAAAATCCTTTGCAACAGAAGGAAAAAAAAGTCTAACCCACGGGGGCCCATCAATTGAAGAGATTTGCGTTCCTTTTTTAAGGATTCGAGCATGAAGCGGAAACCAATTAGCTATGCCGTCTAAGACTGAAATTGTTTTTCGCAGAAAGGTGCGACGCGTCTGGCTTGAAGAAGGTATGGCACTTGCTGCAAAAGGCGTGTCCTGGGCTGATGCTAGGCTATTTCTAGCGAAGGAAATCTCAGCTGAAAACCAGGGCATAGAGACTATTTCAAAAGTACTGGAGCATATAAAGCGGATATGGTTTGAGCCGCCAAACGAGGCTTATGGATTGCATTCAGATGCGTTAAAAATCTTTTCGGCTGATTCATCGCAAGAAACTAAATTGATTCTAAACTGGGGCATGATCATAGCAGCTTATCCTTTTGTTGGAACCACAGGTGAAGCATTAGGGCGCCTGTTAAAACTTCAGAATGATGCCTTTCGTTCCGACGTCCAACGTCGATTGCGTGAGCAGTACGGAGACCGTGACTTCGTTAGTAGGATAACTCGTTACAATATAAGCAGCTTCTTGGACTGGGGTATTATAAAGGAAAAAGAAAAAAAAGGGATTTATGTCCAGGCTAAAAAAGCTAAACCAAACCTTTCCGAATACTTGGCCTGGCTTTCCGAGGCTGTATTAATTTCGCTTGGCAGGACTCAAATTGCATTTCTGGAGCTGTGCAATCATCCAATCTTATTCCCTGTAGACTTGGGCGCAATTAATAGCAACCTTATGCACTGCAACCAAAGGCTACGTGTTGAAAGGCAGAATCTGTCCGATGAACACATCTTCCTTAAAACCTGAATGTTTACATACATAATAAGCAAACTGCTTTTTTGTAACATTTAAAGCAGGCTATTATGAGTTTGGCGCAAAATTAAACGGTCGCTGTAAGTCGATTGCATACTTTTCATCCTTTTTGGAGTTGAACGCCCCCACAGCGACGATTTTTGCGTAGGGAATAATATCATCGGGTTTCATTTCTTATTAAGGAAGCTTTGGATAGCTTTACCGCCCCGGCTATTTAGAGAAAGGGAAGAGCCTCTGGCTTCAGATTGTTCATAAATGATCAGGTTGGTGGATGCATTAAGTTCCCAAAACCAGTTAGCCCTAAGTACGATAAGCAAAATCTTCCCTTCGAGAGC
>RGUK01000272.1 GCA_010027825.1 bacterium | reverse complement strand
CTCGGCCGATCGGCCGAGGGTTTATTTATACCTCTATTAAAATAGAAGATTACTTAGCAGCCTTGCGACTGTTCTTCTCTTCCTGAATCCGCTTACGCTCGTCTCGAGATAACTTAATAATCTCCTGAAGAGCTTTACGTGCTCGAGTACCTGCGGCGCTATTTCCACCATTGAATTTCTCAACTTCTGCGAGGTATGTATCTACTGTTGTTTTGAATGTTTCGTTTGACATAAAAATATATTATTATTTTATTTTATTATTGCAACACTGTTATACGAAAAATAGTAGTTGCACTTCTTTTATAGTGTATTTAATATGCTCAAATATGAAAGTAATTACACCAGCACTCATAGCACTTACAGCGTTTACTATCTCGTCGCTTTTGATGGCACTATTCGTCAAATACACCTGGGATAATGGTATTGCTGCAGTTTTAAAGTTACCACACATTACATATCTACAAGCATTCTCCCTATATATCTTCATGAATTGCTTTAAGTACGCACCTATCGCTTCAACTTCAAATAAGAAATAACATGCACTTCTGGCCAAATAAATCTATTATCCGAGCAGAAAAAGTCTGGTCTCCGTCTGTAAACCTCTCCAAGCGTCCGAAGGGAACAACTGAAGAGGAATGGCAAGCATATATAAAAAGCTTTAAATATGAAAAGCATGTTGTGCTTGATACAGTACCGAAAACATCTCTAAAGAGGAATTCTAAACAACAAGATAAAGATTAATCTTAATAAGGTGGGTTAGTGTAACTGGATAGCACCGACAGACTTATAATCTGTGTTCCCTAGATGAGGGACGAGCATGGGTTCGATTCCCATACCCACTTCCAAATTTCATTGCCAAGTAGCTCAGCGGTAGAGCGGTCGGCTGTTAACCGATTGGTCGTAGGTTCAAATCCTACCTTGGCAGCCATTTTTTATAGTCATGAGCCAAAATCAATTATATCGGGCTTGGTTAAATTTTTGGAACTGTGAATATGTAATTGTAATTACAATTTTTGTATTTATCGTGCTTTTTATACTTGAATGCTTCTGGTTAAGTAGCTAATCTCTCTTTATGACCACAACCGACACAAATAAACAGGCAAGGGTTTATAGACTCTGCCAAGAACTAGAAGAAGCTAAGATCCATAAGAAGGCTGTTTCACGAGCAGCAAACGATGAGATCAAGCGAATTCAAGCTGAAATTAAAGAACTCCTAGAGTCAGAAGAAGAGCAGCTTCCTTAATGACAAAACAGTACATCCTCAAGGACGTCGCTACAAAGGCGAAGGACTTGCAGAAATCTCTTAGAAAAGCTCACAAAATAATTGAGCGTGCTCAAAAGAAAGTATCAAGGACTGGTAAGGATAAATCCTTACTCAAAGCAGCTTGTGAACTCGGATTCATTTGTAATAATGCTCCTATCACAAGAGACGGAAAGAGGTATGTTAACCCGATGACTTCTGGAGATAAGCTTTTTCTCGAAGAAATGGGTACCTATAAGTGTATAGAGTTTAAACAAGATGAATTTATTGATTGCACAGGCAAGCAGGTTCATCTAGAATGGTATTAACAATTTAGCTAAGGCAGCGTAGACCAACGGAAGAGTCATTCCACTTAAAATGGAAGTAGTATGGGTTCGAATCCCATCGCTGCTAGCTACAATTTAAAATTTTATGAAAACAAAAAATAATATTATTCCCTACGTTAAGGCTTCTACCTTTAAATCAGATAGTCCTAAGACGAAAGCTGCAAACATTAGGAAGTTCTATAACCCTAATACACGAGCTCAACGCTCTGATGCTGGTAAGAAGCGTAAGTAATAATTACTTTTATGCAACCGTAACTTAACTGGATAAAGTACCGAGCTTCTACCTCGGCTTATGGGGGTTCAAGTCCCTCCGGTTGTACCAATTTTTTTGTGAATATGTCTTAACCTGTAGCGTTGGTTATATACTGATCTGCTAGTATTTTTTCTGTTTCTACTGCAGAATGTATCAGTTTGTGAGTGACAATTCGGACATAGTAGTCTCAAGTTTGAAGGTAAATTATTATCAGCATTACCATCAATATGATCTACGTGTAGTGATATTGCCTTATTCTGCCAATCAGAGATATTGCAGTGCTCGCATCTGTACCCTCTAACCGCTGCTAGGTATTTACGTTGTGTGACACTATCTCTACAGCCACCGCTTTCTATTCTTGGTATTGTATATGTTTTGTGTCTGTGTATGCCGCTGCACTGATTACTACAGTACTTTCCACGCTCTGAATTATTATAATAATAAAATTCTTTATTACATTCTAAACAATTCGCAACATTACCGCTTGTTTTTTTACGTTTTGGATTGAGCTTATTGTTATATGTTGCTGCACAGGATCGATTACAAAATAATTTTGCATTTTTACTAGTTAGTTTTTTAGTACAATTTTTACAATTTATAATAATATTTATGATCACGCATTTATATTTTATAAGTCTTAAGTTCAAATATTTAAATTCTTGATTATTGTAATTCTACCTATATATATTATGAGATAGTACAGGAGATTAGTTTAAAAGTAAAACACCTGATTTACACTCAGGATTCGGCGGAGCGTTACCGTCATCTCCTACCATTTAAAGGGGGATTAGTTTAGTGCTAAAACGCTGCACTTGCACTGCGGAGTCTAGGGTTGAATTCCCTAATCCTCCACCAAAAAAACGGAGTTGTAGCACAATTGGTCAGTGCACTCCCCTGTCACGGGAGATGTTACGGGTTCGAACCCCGTCAACTCCGCCATATAGGACTATAGCTCAGTTGGTTGAGCAGCGTGTTGATAACGCGCGGGTCGTAGGTTCAAGCCCTACTAGTCCTACCATTTAATAAAAGATGGTTGCATATACAATCATTATATATTATACAAATGGGAATGTTCGATTCTATATACTGCGAGGCTATACTACCTCTTAAGAAAACTACTAAGGCTGTTCTTTCGGAAGACTGTATAATGTTTAACGAAATTAAATTTACGAAAAAGGAAAGTTTAAATGTACTTGAAGCAGAAACAGAATTAAAAATGTTTTTTAAACAGTATAAAA
>RGUK01000271.1 GCA_010027825.1 bacterium | reverse complement strand
CGTTCTTCTCGGAACATCCCCTCAGAAAAACCGCTCGCCCAGACCCTTCGACAAGCTTCATCCTACGCCACAGCTACGGAGGACACGGCAGGGCGAACGGGTCGATCAGCATGTTGTCGCTAGCGGCATTGCTCTGTTATTTGACACAGCTCCCCAAGCGGATAAATGAAAATGGCGAATCATCCGCCTTGTACAAGTTACACATCATACGCGCGGTCACTGGGCGATGCAGCTGTTTGATGTGCACTTCAACATTTTTGCTCAGCTTGCGCGGGTCAATGCCCCAATTTTCTGCGTCTGCACAGGCGATGAAATGCAGTTCGTTAAAGGACATAAGCAAAGCGTGCTTCTTGGCTGGGGCAAAATCATCAGCGGTACAAAAGCGCCGCTCAAATGTAACCTCACCTAGCACGTCGTGGGCCGCATTGCGCACTTCCCACGTCGTTACGCTTTCAGGCAGTGATGCTGACGACTTATCTGCCAGCTTGACCTGCAATTTTTTCTTGGGATGCTCATCATACGCGGAGCGCACCAAGCGAATGCCCTTGGGAAAGGTTATGGCATCTCCCAGCGCACGTCCTTGACCCTCTCCACCAATCAGCCACTCCCAATCTTTAATGTAGTAGCGAGGCTGCGTTGGTAGCATCGGATCAATAATTTGTATGTTATAAATGCCAGCGCTGATCAGCTCGCTAATGTCGCACCCACCTGCAATGTAGCGAATTGTCTTGCCGCGCGCTGCCAGCTCTTGCAACCGCTGCAATGACTCTGACGACCATTCCTTCCAGCCGGAGCCAGCCAGGGGAGACCAGATAATCGAATAGAGAAAGCGCAGTACTGGATGCTGCTCGGGATCAGAAAACATGCGATAACAAGAAGCCCACCCCGTATCAAACAAGTGAAAAAATGCTGTCTGAGCAAGGCTGAACATGTACTTGCCATGCTCTTCATACTCTTGCCCGCCACACAGTGCATGCGCAAAGCGCAAGTTGCGGTCAATCACGCTTTGAAAACGCTTTTTCTCTTCTAGCTTGTTCAGCTTGTCAGAACGCCATCCCGCGTACTGCATCCGTTTTATGAATGCCCCAATATCACCATCAAGCTCGCTGTAGATTTTGCCAACAGCCCGCCGAGCCACCGGCGTGTTTGCCAGCGGGGCTTGATAGTCAGCGCCAAGCAAACGAGCAAACAACTGAAAGGTTTCTACGTCTTGCTGGCAATCGTTATTGAAGCGCTCAATAAAACCAGATGCACGCGACTTGATAGAAAGCTGCTTCCAACGGTGTTGTTTGTACCCACTGTTTTCATCCGCCCATGCGGCAAAAACCTGACTCACACTCCGTTGCGTTGGCTGAACTGCTGAAGCAATGCCAACATTAGAAAGGCTGATGGTGCCTGCTAGTGCCATGATTTTTCCTACTCTCATTGCTACCTCCCCAGCCCTTTAATGACTAATATAATTTAAAAGTCACTCACTGACAGAAAGAACGTACCATAGATACCGGATAAAGGCCTATAATTTCGCTTTGTTATTCTCCAAACAAGCAAAAAAATTTATACTGTATAGTATGAGCTTACGTCTCTTCAAGGCATCATACATACCCCTATCGCGTTTGCCTCTAGTACTTGGGTGGTCACTTTCAGAGAAAAGGAAAGACATGTCTGCACAGATTTCACTCTCCTTCGAATTAATCAGTTTACTCAACTGGTTACTTCGTCATGAAAAAACCATGCTCAACAACGTGATAAAGCATGCTCTCGAGCGCGGCTTTGCTGAAGAACTGGAAAAAATTGACCTGACGGCGGTAGCCACCGATAACGAGGAGCTGTACAACACAGTACTTGATTTTCTGGAGTATCTAGAGCACTCACTGATCAAAAACTTAGAATCTATTCACGTCGATAATAAAACCAAAGATGCGATCATGCCAACGCTCCAAAAACTTGAAGGCGACAGCCTTGATCATAAGACCTTGTGGCTGAGTATGCAGCAAACAAAAGCGCGCATGCTTAAAGCAAAACACGTACCTGCTGAACAAGCAAAGCCTACGTTGTTAACGCCAGAAGAAGCTCGCGCTGAGCACAATCAGCATGCCAACAAGATTTTGTTTGAACAGCTGCTGAAAAATTGGAAACCCACCAACAAAGAAACAATGAACTAAGAAAAAAGGGGCCGCTTTAAACGGCCCCTTTTTTCTGCATTTACTTCTTTTTTGCCTGTTTGCTAACAGCTACAGCCTGGTCAACCCACTGCCGCAATATTTCTTGATTTTCCAAAACCTCTGCTGGCACTTGCCAGTAACTGAGGGCCACCCGCTGACCGTCCTTACCTTCATACGTGAAAGGTACAGCGTCGTAGGCTTGATAGGCCTTACACGTCTGCGCATCGGTCTTAAAATACAAAATATCATCTGCAACGATAGCAAAGATGATCCCGTAGCGATACAAGCCATAGCCACCAAACATCCGGCGAGATGTTATCCCGCCCAGCGGCATCAGCATGTCTAAAACATAATCAATGTAGCCAGGTTGTTTCACAGCTTAAAGCCAAGCTTGCGCAAGTTATGACACAGCTCGTACAGAGGCAACCCAATGACGGCGCTATACGATCCTTGAATGCTCTTGAGAAAACGCAGTCCATTATCTTCAACCATAGCCGCACCTGACGCTTGCAACGCCATAGGCATAGCTGCCAAGTAGCTCTCAATAGACGCATCATCTACATAAAATTCCACCATGCTGCTTACAAGCCACTGTTCATGCTCACCGCGTTGCCAGCCATCATTGCGTCGATAGAACTTATCTAAACAACAAGCCGTAACCACTTCCACCGGCCCCTGGCGCAGGGTCTTAAGCATTTTGACGGCGTGGTCCTTATTCATTGGCTTGCCAAAAATTTGACTGGTGCTTGGACTGCGCTCAAGCGTATCGGCCGTCAGAGCAAAAATATAGTCGCTATCGGTCTTGGTTGGCTCAGGCAGACGCAAGGAACGCATCTTGCCCTGCGCTACCGCGAGCACATAGTCCTGAAAAGCGTTAACGCCAACACGCGGCTGCTCATCGCTTGTGTGCACAAGCACCTTGTAAGAA